>DAOUSS010000021.1 GCA_030627085.1 Candidatus Stahliibacteriota bacterium
ATTTACCACTATTCCAACCCGCATATGCATACTCTCTCTTTGTTGTTGTAATCCATCTCTATTTTAACGTTGTCAAAATAAAGGTTTGCAATTTTCTCTACTTCCTCCCATTCACCATCACCAATTTCAAAAATCAATCTACCGTTTGGTTTTAGATAACGCGGGGTATCCGACAGTAATTTCCTGATAAAAGACAATCCATCCTCACCGCCATCTATACTCTCTCGATGCTCAAAATGTCTTATTTCAGGAGAAAGAAAAGCTATCTCTCTAGTCGGGATGTATGGTGGGTTTGATAGTATCACATTAGCCTTCGGTAATTTCTTGTATGGCTCAAAAAGTGAACCCGACAAAAGATATACCCTTTCTCTGACTCCGAGTCTCTCTTTATTTATTTGGGCAAACCTAAGGTCTGCTATGTCGGATGCGTATACTAACAAATCTGGAATGAGTTTTGCGAGTGATAAGCCTATAACTCCGCATCCCGTTCCAATATCATATACTATCGTCGGGTGACTGTTGAGTAGATAGTCTCTCGCTTTTAGGACGAGAATCTCGGTCTCAGGACGTGGTATAAAAATACCTTCTCCTACATAGAATGTATAATCAAGAAAATCACACTCGCCAATTATATACTGAATTGGCTCTCTCTTGATACGTCGCTTTACCATCTCGAGAAGTACTGTCTCACAAGAAGGGCCTAACTCTTCTTTATAAGAAAACCAAAGAAGATTATTGGTTTTGCCGAGAATATTAGCTATCATATACTTTGTTTCAATATCCGCTTCCTCAATATCTTGCTCTTTTAGCATTGATTCAACCCATTTTATTATCTCACCAATAGTCATAGCTATGAATTAATGAGTAATATCTGTAGTTATAAGTTTGTTTATTATTGTATCCAGCTCTCCATCAAGAATACCCTCCAATTTATAAAGCGTAAGGTTTATTCTGTGATCCGTCACTCTATTCTCTCTGAAATTGTAAGTTCTTATCTTTAGAGATCTATCTCCTGTCCCTATTTGGTTTCTTCGCTTCTTTCTGATCTTCTCTTCCTCTTCCTTCTTTTTTATTTCATATAACCTTGCAAGTAAAATTTGCATTGCCCTCTGACGGTTCTTATACTGGGAACGCTCATCCTGACATTCCACTGTTATGCCCGTAGGAATATGATAGATCCTTACAGCAGTTGATAGCTTATTGACATTCTGTCCCCCGTGTCCCGAAGCTCGAAAGAAGTCCATCTCTATGTCTTTTGGGTCAATTGCAACGTCTGTCTCCTTTGCCTCTGGGAGCACTGCAACCGTACAGGTTGAGGTATGAATCCTTCCTCCAGATTCTGTCACAGGAACCCTCTGCACCCTGTGTACACCACTCTCAAATTTCAGTCTGGAATATGCATGCCGTCCTTTTATAAGAAAGATAAGTTCCTTTATTCCTCCAACTTCAGTGTGCTTTACTACAATTGGTTCTATAAGCCAACCCTGTCTCTCTGCGTATCTTGAATACATTCTATACAGGTCCTTTGCAAATAAAGAAGCCTCTTCACCACCTGCACCCGCCCTTATTTCAAGAATTACATTTCTGTCAGAGTCAATATCCTGGGGAGTAAGTCTCCCTACGAGTTCCCTCCCAATGTCGTCTTTTTTCGCTTGTAAAGAGGAGATTTCCTCCTTTGCAAGTTTTGAAATTTCTTCTTCATCCGAAGCTACAAGCTCCTCCGTATCTCTTATATCTTTCAGAATTTTTTCGTAGTCATCTGCAAGCCTTGCAACTTCTTGTAGCTCTTTTTGCTCTCTAATAAGGCTTATAAATTTCTCTCTATCTTTTAATATAAGCAGGTCCTGGAGAAGATTTTCGACTTCTTTTAGCCGTTCTTTTTTTTCATTTATCTTGTCGGATATGAATCTATCTATATCCATAAGTTCTTTGAAGAAGATGGGTCTATAATCTCCTGAGTGAATATATTATTCTTCTTAAAAATGTTACATATACTGCGATAACAAGAAATATAAGGAATGCAATAAATACTCTTGGACCACATAGGCTTCCGATTATCAAAAACAACATTCTAAAGGGCCTGTCAGCAAAACCAATTTTACATTCTATTCCCAATCCTTCTGCTCTTGCTCTCGTATAACTCACCATAAAAGAACCAAACATCAAGATAACCGTAAGAGAGACAAAAAGGAAGCTATCTTTCATATAATACAGCATGATACCAAACAAGGGCACAAACTCAGAAATTCTATCAAGATTAGAATCAAGATAGGCACCCTTATTTGAAACCCTTCCTTCTCTCCTGGCAACATCACCATCCAGGACATCAAACAATCCACCTGCTGTGAGAAGAATAGCAGCAAAAGGGAATCTTCCTTTTGCATAAAAGAATGCAGAGCATATAGAGAGTATAACGCCAAATACAGTTAATAGATAGGGTGAAACATTTCTCTTTGTAAGAAATCTGGCAAAAGGTGACAATATATTCCGTCCGTCATCCTTAAATCGTTTTGTATCCATCCGTTTTTCCTTCCACTACGATAACAAATTCACCCCGCGGGGAATTCTCGGTAAAATACTCTATCATTTCCTTAATCGTTCCTCTTTTTATCTCTTCAAATTTCTTTGTTAACTCCCTCATCACGGCTATTTTTCTGTTACCAAAAACATTCAATACATCTTTTAAAAAAACTAACAATCTGTGAGGTGATTCATAAAATATCAAGGTTCCCCTATAATTTGCAACTTCCTGCAGTCTTTTTTTTCTCCTTCCACTCCTTCTTGGCAGAAAACCTTCAAACAAGAATTTATCAGTAGGTAGACCAGATGTTACAAGGGCGCTTACGAATGCAGATGGTCCTGGGATTGAAATTATATCTATCCCATTGCTGATTGCCTCTCTAACAAGATAGAATCCCGGGTCTTGAATTCCCGGTGTACCCGAATCTGTAACGAGCGCTACACTTTTACCAGATTTTATCTTTGATATAATTGCAGGTGTACGGGATACTTTATTATGTTCATAGTAGGAGATAAGAGGTTTCTTTATATTATATGTCGAAAGTAAAATTTTTGTCTTTCTCGTGTCCTCAGATGCAATTATATCTACGCCCTTCAGTATTTCAATAGCTCTCAAAGTAACATCCTTGAGGTTACCTATGGGTGTTGACACAAGATAAAGTGCTGTATGTATAGAAGAATTCACAACCAGGGGATTTATCATATACTTTGCCCTGGAATGGATTTTCTTATGTTATTAAAAATCGTTACTATCCTTTCTATATACTCCTCTGTTGCCGTTATTCCTCTTCTCTGCATCACTTTTTTTGCGGTTTCTATTGCCTTATCTATCTTGTAGAGTGTGAGTTTCTGAGATGTTCCCCATGAAAATGACTCTATATATTTATCGAATGTTCCTCCACCGTATAGATTACAAAATATTCCTATTATGCAACCTGTTGTGAGGAGCGTACCAATACCCGTTTTTGTATGGTCACCTACTATGGAACCTAATTTGAGAATTCCGGTATCCATGCTATGAGAAGGTAAACTGATCCTTACATTTCCATAGGTATTTTTGAGATCGGACGTAGAGGTAAGCGCACCGAGATTTACCCATTCTCCTATATATGAGTGTCCGACAAATCCTTCATGATGCTTATTGGAAAACGCAAGGAATACACTCTCTTCAACTTCGCCACCTATTCTACAACCCCTTCCAATGTGGCAGCCCTCTCTTACCTTTGCGCCATCAATTATTGCCATCTCACCTATATACGCCGGGCCGTACACCACAGTAGGTGGGCGAATCTGTGCATGTTTTCCTATATATATTGGTCCGTTCTCTGTATTAAAATAAACCCCATTATATATCTTTGCACTATTCTCAACATAGCATAATTTAGCATTTCCGTCTATTATGACACTTTCGTTAGATTTATTTAAAAAATTTGCGAATTCAAAATCCCTTTCAATGATGTCTTTATTTGCCCCTATAAGATCCCAGGGATATTTGGACAACGTGGCTTTTGCTTCACTTGTTTTTGCATTTTGCGGCAGTCTGCCATCCTTTGATCTATATGCTATGATCTCATTATTATTCTTAAATATTTCTTCCTTGCCATCGACAGGTATTTTTGTATAGAATATAGCTCTGCCGTTTATATACAATCCTTTTCCACATTTATTTGAATGAAACCTTGAAATTGGAATAACCTCATCGTATAACTTTTCCATTCTCTTAATTCCACTCCACATTCCACATACAAGGTCAAATACCGGATGGAGATGGGTAAGTGGAAGGAAATTTCGCCATTCGTCATCTTCATATATATATACCTTCAAGCCCATAAGCTTCATTATACATCTAGGCACGGTTTATGACTGTGCAAAAGTTAAATTCATCTCTGCCTGCGGCAGGCAGGTTCTTCATTTCTCCCTATTCTCCCTTTCTCCTTTTGTCCAAGGCCTTATCTTTACTATGCTCTACTGTTTTATCTGCAGTCTCAAGCATCTCAGCCTCTGCTTGTTTGTCCTTCACTGACAAAACCTTGTCTGTTCTCTTTATTTTGATCTTTCTATAGGAGGCAAGCCCTGTACCCACCGGAATAAGATTACCAACTATAACATTCTCTTTTATTCCATGCAGTTTATCGCTTTTTGCGCTGAGACTTGCATCCGTTAATACCTTTGTGGTTTCCTGAAAAGAAGCTGCTGAAATGAAGGAATCGGTGGTCAGTATTGCCCTTGTTATGCCCAGTAAAACAGGATTGGTGATAGCCGGCTTTAGTCCCAATTTTTTTACCTTTTCGTTTTCCTCAAACGCCCTCCACTTTTCGACTATCTCACCCTCAATAAATGTAGTATCCCCAGGATCCACCACTTTAACCTTGGATAACATCTGTCTTACTATTATGGCTATATGTTTATCATCTATCTTTACACCCTGAAGTCTGTATACCTCCTGTATTTGATTAACGAGGTATTCTTCAACGGCATTCACCCCTTTAACACGCAGTATGTCGTGCGGCTCAATTTCACCCTCACACAGTTTATTGCTTGCTTTTATCTTTTGCCCATCGTAGACAATTATATGTTTTGATACAGGAATACGATAGATACGTTTTTCATGTTCACCTACAACTTTTAGGAGTCTCTGACCTTTTTCTATTCTTCCAAACTCGCATATTCCATCAATTTCAGATACTACAGCAACGTTCCTTGGCCTACGAGCCTCAAATAATTGAGTGACTCGTGGTAAACCAACTGTTATGTCCCTTGTGCGAGAAATCTCCCTTGGTAATTTTGCAAGAAGCCTTCCTTCATTTACTTCTTCGCCATCATTAACAAATATGTATGCCCCTGTGGGCAATATATAACTCCAAACAGCTTTTTCACCCACAAAGATTTTCACTTCAGGATGTATGCGCTTGTGTTCCATAATAACCGGCTGTTTGCTTCCAATTCTTTCGTCGTATTCCAGTCTGTATGTGAGATTTTCGATCATGTTTTGCAATTTAATTTCCCCTTTTTTCTCTGCAAGGATAACAAAGGAATATGGATCCCATTCAAAAAGCGGTTCTTCTTTCACTACAAGATCCTTGTCTCTGACATTTAGTACTGCCCCATAGGGAACATTGTAAGATATCTCTTTATTTTTTCCTTTGAGTATCAACTTTCCATTCCTACTGAGATTTATAAATTCTTCCTCTTTTATCTCGGCTATGCGCAAGTTTTTATATTCAACGTTCCCATCGAATGGGGCCTTCATAAATGACTCCCATGTAACTCTAGTCGCTGTACCCCCGATATGAAAGGTTCTTAGGGTGAGCTGGGTACCGGGTTCTCCTATGGATTGAGCAGCCATAACTCCAACAGCTTCTCCGATCTCCACCAGTCTTCCGATTGCAAGGTTTCTGCCATAACACTTCTGACACAACCCTTTTCCTGCCTCACAGGTTAATACAGACCTTATCATTACTGAGTCTATACCGCATTCCTCTATCTCGATAGCCTTTTCGTTAGTAATTTCTTCACCGGCAAATACAATAATCTGCGATGTGATGGGATTTATCACGTCTTCGAGTGTAAATCTACCTCTTATACGCTCATGAAGAGGTTGAATAACATCCTCCCCCTCTTTGATGGCAGTGACATTTATTCCTCTCACTGCTCCACAATCTTCCATAGTTATTATAACATCTTGAGCAACATCAACCAGCTTTCTTGTAAGATATCCTGCCTGCGATGTTTTGAGAGCAGTATCTGTTAATCCTTTCCTTGCACCATGCGTGGATATGAAATATTCGACAACACTCAGACCCTCTTTTAAATTAGATCTTATAGGAGTTTCTATTGTCTCACCAGCCTCTTTATGCCTCTGTGGTTTCGTCATAAGACCACGTAAGCCCGTAATCTGTCTCACCTGATCTATATTTCCTCTTGCTCCTGATGCCATCATTGAGTAAAGAGGGTTGAATCCATTTTTATCTTTTGATAGCACTTCAACTGAGGATTTTTCAATCTCTGACACTGTTTTTGACCATATATCAACAACCCTGTTGTATCTCTCTGCTTCTGTAATAACACCAGCTTCTCTTGCCTTGTGCACATCTTCAACCTCCTTATATGCCTTATTTATTAGTTTTTCTTTATTTGCTGGTATTACCATGTCGTCTATACCTATTGTGGTTCCGGAGATTGTTGCGTACTCAAATCCAATATCCTTTAACCTATCAAGGAATCGAACAGCTTCATAGTTCCCTATTTTTCTTATAGTTTTTTCTATAAGACCAGACAATACTTTCTTGTCTACAGGTTTATTTACGAAATCAATACCATCGGGAAGTATCCTTGAAAATATTATCCTTCCGGGTGTAGTTGTAATTGTTTTATCTGAGAGAAGGTACCTTATCCTCGCATGCAACTCACATTTACCAGATTCCAAGGCATGTTCTACTTCTGGTAAACTGGCAAACGATTTCCCCTCACCTTTTGCTCCCATCCGCTCTTTGGTAAGATAGTATAGACCTATAATAATATCTTGCGATGGTATGGATATTGGACTACCGTTCGCGGGAGAAAGTATATTATTGGCAGAATTCATAAGTCCGATAGATTCTGCCTGTGCCTCGAATGAGAGTGGGACATGAACGGCCATTTGATCACCATCAAAGTCTGCATTAAATGGTATACAGACAAGTGGGTGGAGTCTTATGGCTTTCCCATCGACGAGCACTGGCATAAATGCCTGTATGGAGAGGCGATGTAGCGTAGGTGCTCGATTCAGCAGTACTGGATGATCCTTTACAACCTCTTCCAGTATATCCCATACTTCTTTCGCCCCACGCTCAAGTAGCCTTCTTGCACTCTTTATACTCTGTGCATAACCCTCTTCGGCCAATCGTTTTACGATAAATGGCTTGAATAATTCAAGTGCCATAACCCTGGGTATACCACACTGATAGATTTTGAGTTCTGGTCCCACTACAATCACAGACCTGCCTGAGTAGTCTACCCTTTTGCCGAGAAGGTTTTGGCGAAATCTACCTTGCTTGCCTTTGAGGGAGTCTGCTAAGGATTTTAGTGGTCTCTGGCCTCTTCCAAGCACAGGGCGCTTTCTCCTCGAGTTATCAAGAAGTGCGTCAACTGCTTCCTGTAACATTCTTTTCTCATTGCGAAGAATGATCTCAGGAGCCTTTGCTGTTATCATGTTCTTAAGCCTGTTATTACGGGTTATAACTCTTCTATACAGATCGTTTAAATCAGATGAGGCATATCTTCCTCCTTCAAGAGGAACAAGAGGACGCAAATTGGGAGGAATTACTGGAAGGATTGTAATCACCATGTGTTCGGGAGATATACCTGAATTCCGCAGCGCTTCAACCACTTGAAGTCTTCTCAATACAGCTCTTCGCTTATCCGGACTGCTCTCGACCTTCATTAATGAACGAAGCGAAAGCGACAGATCTTCTATGTTTACATTTTTTAGTAATTCAAGTATTGCTTCTCCGCCCATTAGTGCTGTAAAACCCTCAGGTTGTTTCTGTATAATCTTGTCATATTCTCCTGTTGTTATAATATCACCAACCTTATAAGGAGTATCACCGGGAGAGATAACTGCATAAGATTCATAATATATTACCCTTTCGAGCTTTAAAAGTGATGTATCAAGTAATAATCCAATTCGTGAGGATGGGACTTTGTAATACCATATATGTACTACTGGAGTGGCAAGAGCTATATGACCCATTCTCTCTCGTCTCACCTTTGAAAGAGTAACTTCAACACTACATCTCTCACAAACAATTCCTTTATTCTTCATGCCCTTGTACTTACCACAATTACACTCGTAATCCTTGATGGGACCAAAAATGCGCTCACAAAAAAGTCCATCTTTTTCTGGTTTCTGTGTGCGGTAATTTATAGTCTCTGGTTTTGTGACTTCACCATAAGACCATGAAAGTATTATTTCGGGAGAAGCAAGTTTTATTCTGACGGCATCAAAAGCAATTCCTTTACTTCTATCATCTGCCATATTATTCCTCCTTTAGGTGATAAATACTTAAAGGATATCACCTATTTTTTTTAACAAGTTCTACCTCCATACAAAGCCCTGCGAGTTCTTTTAAGAGGACATTAAATGATATCGGAAGCGCGGGCTCTGGTAAACTCTCTCCCCTTACAAGGGCCTCATATAATTTTTTTCTACCTGTAATATCATCAGACTTAACCGTGAGCATTTCCTGTAAGGTATAAGCTGCACCGTAAGACTCCAATGCCCATACTTCCATTTCTCCGAACCTTTGTCCACCGAACTGTGCCTTTCCACCCAAAGGTTGCTGTGTGACCAGTGAATAAGAACCAATAGACCTTGCATGAACTTTATCCTCCACCATATGGTAGAGTTTCATCATATATATATACCCAACAGTAATTTTGCCGTGAAAAGGTTCGCCTGTTCTCCCATCGTAAAGAACAGCTTTGCCGTCTTTTGGCAAAAGCGCCTCTTTCAGCATATTTTCTATCTCTTCTGTTTTGGCTCCCTCAAATACAGAACAGGCAACAGGTGTATCAAGCAATCTGGCTGCCCACCCAAGTTGTGTTTCCAATATCTGACCAACATTCATTCTGGAAGGAACGCCAAGAGGATTAAGAACCATATCAACAGGTGTGCCATCGGAAAGGTGGGGCATATCCTCTTCAGGAACTATTTTTGCAATGGTTCCCTTATTACCATGTCTACCCGATAATTTATCACCTACCATCACGCAACGCCTTTGTCCAATATAAACCTTTATAACTTTTAATACTCCAGGAGGAAGACTATCTCCTTCAGATGCATTCTTTATATCAAGCTTTTCTTTCGTTTTTAACGTTCTTATTATCTCGTCTTGCTTGGTATTCAACTCCTGAAATTTTCCGTATAGCTTTTTAGCTATACTTTTTTTTGTTATACGAAGGCTATCCAGGACACTATTATTAAGCAGGGGGATCTTTTTTCCCTTCTTGATCTTAACATTTCCCTTCTTATCTTTTATATCTGTTAATGCTATTTTGCCAGTCAAAAGCTCCCTCTTCCTGTTAGTTACAATTTTCTTCAATTCTGTAATTTTATATTGTGTTCTTATATGAATTTCCTTTATCCTGTTTTTTACCTCTTCCTTCGCTATTTTGTCATTAGATTTCTTAGAGAGGACTACTACATCGATTATGGTTCCAGTAACTCCCGGTGGCACCCTAAGAGAAGTGTCTTTTACATCGCGTGCCTTTTCTCCAAATATCGCTCTTATCAGTCTTTCTTCTGGGGTAAGTTCTACTTCGCCCTTTGGAGAAACTTTACCAACAAGTATATCATCAGGTTCCACTCTTGCACCTATTCTTATTATTCCGTTTGCATCAAGATCCTTAATCGCGTGTTCCGACACATTTGGTATCTCTCTTGTTACCTCCTCGGGACCGAGTTTTGTATCTCTAACCTGCATTTCAAGTTGCTGAATATGTAAAGAGGTGAAACTATCTTCTTTAAGCAATCTCTCTGATATGACTACGGCATCCTCAAAGTTGTAACCCAACCAGGGCATAAAGGCAACGAGAATATTCTTACCCAATGCAAGTTCACCATTCTTTGTAGCTGCTCCATCAACAATAATACTGTCCTTTTTAACCCTATCACCAACCTTAACTATTGGCATTTGATTTATGCACGTATCCTGATTTGTTCGCCTGAATTTTATAAGATCGTATACATCTAATTCTATAGAAGCGCCATCAGGTTGTATTACAATACGATTTGCATCTAAATATGTTACAACTCCGTCAGTTTTTGCGATTATAGCGGATGCAGAATCCCTGGCAACTTTTTCTTCTAATCCTGTTCCCACGAGCGGAGGATCAGGAAAAAGAAGGGGAACTGCTTGTCTTTGCATATTTGAGCCCATAAGTGCACGGTTTGCATCGTCGTGTTCCAAGAAGGGTATAAGAGCTGCAGATATAGAAACCAATTGTTTCGGAGATATGTCCATATAATCTATTTCATTCACAGGTACGATTGGGTAATTATCTCCTTTCCTTGATAATGCAACCTTCTCAACGAACCGTCCATCTTTATGCAGAGGCGCATTTGCCTGAGCTATCACATAAGGATCCTCTTCGTCTGCTGTGAGGTATTCTATCTTATTCGTAACTCTTCCATTTATGACTTTTCTATACGGCGTCACTATAAATCCGTATTTGTTAACTTTTGCATATGTCGAAAGATAAGATATAATACCTATATTTGGGCCTTCTGGTGTTTCAATTGGACATATCCTTCCATAAAAAGAGTAATGCACATCTCTGACTTCAAGCCCGGCAGTTTTTCGTGTAAGACCTCCCGGACCGAGTCTTGAAAGCCTGCGCATATGTGATATTTCAGCAAGTGGATTTGTCTGGTCCATGAACTGGCACAATTGTGAAACTAAAAAGAAACTCATAAGAACATTTGAAAAAAGCCTTGTGTTTATAAGATCCATCGGTGTTAGCGTCTCTCGCGAGTGAAGCAGCATTCGTTCTTTTGCTTGCCAATTAACTCTTCCAAGGGCAATCTTAACCTGATCACTCAGAAGCTCTCCCACCCTTTTTAGATGTCTATTTCCAAGATGATCAATATCATCAATACTACCTTCTCCTTTTGCAAGATTGAGTATATACTTAACTATATCTATAACATCTTCAACCTGAAGTGTAGTTCCTTCTCTACTAACATTTAGTTTTTTATTTATCTTATAGCGTCCAGTATCTGACAGATTATAGTTACGACCGAAGTAATTTATTTTTAAATAGGCCTCTGCTACCTCTATACTGGCGGGAGATGTTCCTCTCAGAAGGTAATAGATCCTGTGCAAGGCCTCTTTCTTGCTTTTAATCTTTTCATCTTTCTTCAAAGTAGATAGAATAATAGAGAGTTCATTAGTTTTAGTACAGGTCACCTTTTTTATACTGAAGGATGCAAGATCTTTTACAAGATCGTGAGTGATCTGAGTGCCAGCAAATGTAAGGATAACACCCGAGGCAGGGTCTACGCAGTCTCTACCTAACCACCTACCAGAAGCCTTTATAAGCGGTACTTCTTCCGTTTCATATAACACAGTAAGTATATCTTCGTTTGTCACAAATCCGAGGGCTTTGAATAGAGTGGTTACAGGGAAACGATGTCTTTTATCGAGGTTGGCTAATAACACGTCATTTGCATCTGTAGTAAATTCTATCCAGGAACCATGATATGGGATGATTTCCCCCTTGAATACTCTCTTTCCAGTGGGATGAACCGTTTCACTGAAATATACTCCAGGAGCTCTTCTTATTTGGTTAACTACTACCTTTTCAACCCCATTGATTACAAATGTCCCTCTATCTGTCATAATAGGGAGATCACATAAGTAAACACGCTGTTCAACCACATTTTTCGTGTTTCCATCTTCATCTCTTGACACGAGCCTGAATGTTACATATAGTGGGCTGGAATATGTACTTCCTCTTCTAATAGCCTCAATATCACTACATTTTGGCTCCTTTACCATGTAGTTGATATATTCCAATGAATGCCTGTGATGAAGATCTTCAATAGGGAATAAGTCTCTAAAAATTGCCTCGAGACCACAATTTTCTCTTCTTTCAGGGGGAGTTTCCTTCTGAAGGAATTTTTCAAATGACGATAGTTGAATTTCTATTAAATTCGGTAAGGTCAGAACATCTTTTATCCTTCCAAAGGATTTCCTCATAAAAAAACCTCCTAATGGTATAAATGAGCAAATAGTTGGAAGAGATTATCTTAGCTTAAAATGGCAGCATCCAACTCCTTTATAACAGATTCAGGTTATGTCTATCTCATCTCTATTTTATTTCTACCGTTGCCCCTGCTTCCTCGAGTTTTTTCTTTATTGTCGTCGCTTCTTCTTTTGTAACCTTTTCTTTTACAGCTTTCGGCGCCGCCTCAACAAGATCTTTAGCTTCTTTTAAACCAAGTCCGGTAATTTCGCGCACATCTTTTATTACTCGTATCTTCTTATCACCATAAGAGGAAAGTATAACATCAAACTCTGTCTTCTCTTCTGCCAGTTTTTCTTCAGCAGATTGTGGTGCTCCACCGGGGGCAACTCCCACAACCTGCGGGACTGCCTGAACCCCAAACTCCTTTTCGATATCTTTAACCAGTTCAGAAAGTTCAAGTACACTCATCTGAGAGATGAGTTCTATTATCTGATCCTTTGCAGATTTTTTTGTCTTTGCCATAGTGTCTCCTTTCAACCTGTAAAAAATACTCAAAAATGATAACAGCCTTCTCTAAATGAGATTTAAGACTTATCCTTGGATATCTGGCTAAACGCCACGGCAAGACCCTGTAGTGGACTGCGCAGTGTATTTTGGAGTCTATAGAGAGGATTCAAGAGACTGAAAAGTAATTTTTGTAGAAGCACATCTCTGGTTGGAAGAAGCGCTAATTCCTGTATTTCTTCAGGAGAACACAAATTACCCTCAATAAAACCGCCCTTAGCTCTAATCACTTTCTCTTTTTCGAAATCCTTGATAATTTTGGATGGAATAATTGGATTTTCATACACATACGAAATTGCTGTTGGACCATCTAAAAAACACAACAAATTATTCAATTTAAGATTCTCTAATGTGAATTTTGCGACTATGTTCTTAACTACCTTAATTTTTACGTGTTCATTTCTCATTGCAGTCCTCAATTTGCTCATCTCTTGTGCGGATAAACCAGTAAAGTCTAAGAAATATATCCCCGTAGCACTCTCTAATTCTTTTTTGAGTGTCTCAATAAGCTTCTGCTTCCCTTCCTTTTTCATTTACGCCTCCTATCCAGTAATATAGTATTGTCAAAAATTTAACCACAGAGAGCACTTCGTGAAGAGCGAAGAGGGAAAAGCGAAGGG
>DAOUSS010000169.1 GCA_030627085.1 Candidatus Stahliibacteriota bacterium
AGAGGAAGCACCTCATAAGATGGGTTCTCTCTCCCCCTGACGGAACCAATAGGTTCAAAGTCAGAGCCAGTAGATTTTTCAACCATAAGTCTGGGCTTTGGCCCTGGTGGTGCGAGTATGACATAGTCTCCTCCATTAGTTCCTCCAAATTCAGCGGTGATCTTTTCAACCTCATTTGCCTCAACCCATACACTATCTCTGTCAAGAAGCACTGTAGTATAATCAACTCCATCCTCCCCAATAACTGATTGAGAAGCGGACATCATAGAAACGGAGACAATCTCTCCATCCTGTGTCACGAATATTTCAACAGAGTCTGGATGGTCAATAGCATAAAGTCTCACCCTGTCAAAGAATGAATGCTCATCGTTATTCTCCTTTATCTGTAACCTATATCTATTTTCATCTTTAAGGGGTTTCTCCCTCAGCTTATACCAATCTTCTACAGTTCCAGAACCTGAAAGGATATTGTTATCCTCTATGAATTCTGAACCATTATAGGTATAGAGAAAGGGACAGGGAGGGTAGGTGCACAGAATTCTACCTTCGTAAGGTTTGAAATTGTGTTTGGTCGCAGTAACATATAGATATCCCGTGTTTCGAATACGGAGATCAAAAGTGACCTCACCATTTGCATCGGTATAGCCTCTTTTGTAAATTACTGGATCATCTGAAGGCTTGTATAGGCAAACAAGAGCATCCTCTACAGGACTTCCATTAGATGTAACCGTTACAGTTAAGAGCAGAACAATCTCTGGATCCGCATATAGCCGGGATGGATGGCTTGCTGTCAAGGGTGGTGGCACATCAGTCCAGACAGGAGTCTCTGGAGAACCAAAGAGGTTATGGGCATAGTGGAGATATATCGAAGAATATTGGGTCTTGGACATCCCCTCAAGATAACCTACATTCTTTGGACCATCTCCAAACATAAGGTCTACAAATTTCCTCTCAAGCCACCATGACGAGCTATACCACCCGTAGCGTGTGTTTCCAAGGTAGATAGCCACTCCATTACTTGGGTAGGCGTCAGTAAATCCATCAGCAATGCATATTTGAGGGTCACGATAGGGATTATTATGATCAAAACTCGTAGTATCAGGATCGATCTTCCAATCAAATGCAGCATTCTTACAGGATACAGAGTAAACGAAAGAATAACAATCCTGATTGGTAAGCTCGTCAAGACTTGGATGATTGGGATCTGGATAGGCAAATATAGATGCCCATTTTACTGTAGCGAAATCTCCGCGGCTGCCATGACAGTGACTGCTATAATGCCCATATCCCGCATTCAGAGCATCTAATGCGGTGGAGGGTGATTCATCAATCAACCAATGTCGGGTGAAATAATCAGGATAACCGGGGTCCACAATGTTTTGTGAGGCCCACAAGAACTGACTGTCAACAATGTATATCTTCTGTGTCATGAGGGTATCATTTTTAGGGTTTCTCTCGTATACCATACACTTCTCAATCCAGTTCGCGACCTCTTGAGAGGTTCTCACAGTTACTCTCCCCACATACACCTCAGGATAGACATCCTTGAGTTCGTCCTCTGGTTCGCCATACCACTGGTCTCCGTCGGAGTTCCAGTCCCTGAGAAGATGGGCGTATGTAAGGTCAGAGAAGTAGAGGTCACAAGGGATTATCCAGTGTTTATCATTCCATTTGTCTGCTGGGTGGCGTGCTGTGGTATCTGGATTGTTTTTTGCGCAAGCATATCTGTAAGGTACAATGCCGTCGTCTCCTGCAAGCAATACATAAGCAAGGGAATTATACTGCCACCAGTTCCAGATACATCTTTTTACCTTATGGGCATCATCAACACCGGGATAAGAACCCAGTATATCCTCAACTGTAATAATCCCAGCCTTTATTCCCTTCTTCCATAACCATTCCACAAAGGAGTTAAAAGATGATGCGAGGGAGTCGGGTGTGATTATCATATACTCTATTATTTCTGTAGAAGATGCAGGAAGTATAAACTGAGTTGGAGCAGATTGCGGACTTACAACAGTAGGTTCATATCCATAAGCACTCTTGTCTTTGTCATTTGCAATCAACGAACTCAACGCAGATTTATAGAGTTTGTAACTCTGCTCGGTCATAATCTGTGGATAGACTGGAGTTTCGGATGATGATTCCAACACGAGTCTTAACTGTATGTGGTCATACAACACGAGCTCTCCAGTGCTTGGCATCCATTGGAGTGGATAGACCGCAAGCATCACAATCTTATTCCCGTTAAAATATCCCTCATGGATAACCTCTGCGAGTTTGCCTGGATAGGGTTCATCAGAACTATACACAAGAGGGTCTGGTTCCACCCATTCAGGCGGTTCACTACTACTTACAGGGATTGGCGGCTGCGCTGGATAGATGTTGTATGTTCCTATGCTTTGTGAATTGGCTAATGGAAACTCTATTCTGGATACCTTATTTCCCGCTGGGATAATGAGGTTCATATATCTTACAGGAAGCATGGGTTCACCAACCACATCCATCGGGTCGCATCCCTTTAACTCCACGATGTCGTATCCTTTCTCCTGTCTGAAGGTCAAATCCAGGGAAGAGAAATAGACATTATGAGTTACATCGGCAAAGGCGATATGAGCAAAACCTATCGCCAGTATAATACTTGCTATTTTCTTAAGCATATAAACCTCCTCTGATTTCATTTACCTCAATTTTACAATCTTCTCGGCTTTATATTCAGTCTTTTCAGACTCAAGTCTTATGAAATAGACCCCTGGAGGTAAAGAATCACCAGAGTCATCTCTTCCATTCCAGACTATACTCGTAAGCCGTGAATCGAAAATCGTAAATCGTTTGGCAAGACGACCTGTGATATCGTAGATACTCAAGGTAACCGGTAGGACACCGATAACTGTTAACTGATAACCGATAACCGTCTTTTCTCTGAATGGATTTGGAGATACCGTGAGAAAAGATAGAGGGACAGGGCTTTCCTCTTCAATACCCGGGGGAGAGGTGATTGAATGTACACCTGCATTTGTTCCTGCATATATCTTCGTGTGGTCGAGAGGGTCTAACATGATACAGTTTACAAAGAGGTTCCCGAGACCCTCGTTCAACTCGTTCCACACTATCCCTCCATCAAGACTTCTGTATACACCTTTTCCTCTTGTGCCGAGATAGAGAACGCCTTGAGTTACAGAGTCTATTTCAATGCAGGAAAATGGAATATCAGGTAAACCTTCCCCTATCTCTGTCCAGGAAGAACCATTGTATTTGAAGAGCCTGCCTTCCCCCTCCAGTGCGAAAAGACCGTCAGCAATTACAGCATAGACCGTGGCGGGGTCAAATGGGTCAATCGCAAGTCCCCACACTATTCCCGAGTCTATATCAGAACCAACATCCTCCCATGTCTCACCTCCATCAGATGTTTTCCATACATGAGCCATCACGGCACCAGACCTCATACCTCCTACATACACAATACTCGTGTCATAGGGATGCATCGCAAGGGCACTACCCAATGCAGTATATGGCATCGAGTCGATCCGGACATGAGTAGAACCCGCATCGGTTGACTTATAAAGCTTCCATTCCTTAAGTATGTGAAACTCTGCAGCATTTAAAGGATTCACACTCAACCATTGTATACCCAGTCCAGAAGAACTGCCTTTTGGGGGAGATTGAGTTTTCCACCCACCCGCTTTCCACGAATCACCACCATCAAAACTCCTTGAATATTGGAAACAACCGCATGCACCAAATGCCGTGAGATAGACAGTATCTGAGGCAGATGGAGCTACCCTAACTACAGATGTCCGAAGCTGCGTCAATCCCCAGCTTATATTCTTCCATGATTTACCGTAGTCATCGCTTCTGTAAATCCCTGATTCCAGGGAGTAATCATCCCAATCCTTGCAGTTTGTGGCTGCAAAGATTCTTCCATTCACAGGGTCAATATCCATGGAAAAGACAGTCGTAAGTGTCATGCCCTCAGAACACCACTCCCAGGTTTGCCCCTGGTCTATGCTTTTATAAATCCCGGGTCCGTTGCATGCAGCGTAGACGGTAGTAT
>DAOUSS010000128.1 GCA_030627085.1 Candidatus Stahliibacteriota bacterium
ACGAAGCAATCTGCCGTTAAGAAAAACATACGGGGTGCCTTTTTCTTTGCTTCGTTTCTTTTGGGCAAGCAAAAGAAATGAAGAATAAAGACAATATACTCCAGTACAAGTTTAGAACTAAGAACTTTCACACTCATCGTATAACCTAACAATTTTCGTCACAACACTTCGGGACAACGTCCAAAAATAAAAGAAATTCGTGCAATTTGTTAACCTGCCCCGTTAGATATGGAGTTATCTAACAGGGTAAATGATATTCGTGTTTTATACTTTCTATGCAATCAAGAAAAAACCTTGACTTTTCCAAAATGGTGTGATAAAATATGAGTTTAAGGTATCAAAACAGCCAGATACTGATGGAAAATCAATTTACATAACGAGCAACGAAAGAGGCATTATGAGTATCCTTGGATGTCCCATTTCAACATTCCTTGCCTATATTGTGGCAATACTATCCATTCTTGTCTCTATTGTATGGGCACTGGTAAAAAAATTTCCTTTTGAAGGATAATGGTGAGGATTGAAGGGTAACAAGGAGAAATAGATGGTCTATATAGTTGTTCTTGCAGTTTATCTTGCCGTTCTTATTGCCGTTGGATTTCTGGGCAGGAGAGGCACGAAGACCGTTGAAGATTTTTATATTGGGGGTAGAAACATAGGAGCCTGGGTCACTGCTATCTCATTTATAGCCGCTTACTTCTCATCGGTAGTTATAATTGGTGGCGGTGGATTCGGTTATAAGTATGGTATGTCAACGGTCTGGGTAGGAGCGTCAAATGTACTCTTAGGATGCACTCTCTGCTGGATAATACTGGGTGAGAGGATAAGATTATTCACCAGAAGGCTCTCTACAATGACTGTTCCAGACTTTTTTGGAAAGAGATTTAGCTCAAAGGAAGCAAGAGTTTTTTCGGCATTTATAATATGCATATTTATGATAGTCTATAATGTAAGTATACTAAAGGGAATGGGACATATATTTGAGGTATTGATGGGCATACCTTATTTATGGGGAGTCCTGATATCAGGACTCATTATAGTGTTTTATGTTGCAGTTGGTGGATATCTGGCTGTTGTCTGGACAGGTTTTATTCAGGGATGGATAATGCTGTTTGGAATTGCGTTGCTTACTATTATGACCCTGAAAGAGGTTGGGGGATTTGCATCGGTTCATTCAAAACTTATGACAATAGACCCGGGTCTCGTTTACACTCCCGGAATCTGGGGATGGGCAGGTCTTGTGTCCTATTGTCTTATCGTCTCATTCGGGGTATGGGGAATGCCACAACTTATGGTAAGGTTCTATTCTATAAAAACAACAAAGGTACTGAAAATTGGAACTGTAGTAGCAACCATTGGTGGGTGTATGGCAATCCTTCCGTATTTTAATGGTGCTTGTGCAAGGATACTTTATCCATCGCTCTCTTCTCCTGACCTTGCTATTCCTACCCTGACGAAACTTGTTCTTTCTCCATTAGGCGGGGCAATATTCCTTGCTGGAGTGGTTGCTGCAGGGATGTCTACATTCTCTTCTGTGCTCATAGTAATTTCAAGTAGTGTAGTGAGGGATATATACGAAAAAGGTTTCGGAAAAGCACTTTCTGAGTCCGAGGGTCTAAAAAAAGGTAGATTATGGAGTACAATAATAGGAGCTATATCACTTCTTGTAGCTATAAAACCACCTGCGATGGTTCTTGTATTGTGTGCATTTTCATGGGCTGTAATAGCATCAACCTGTCTATGGCCTATGCTATTTGGAACCTACTGGAAAGGAACGACCAGAATGGGCGTGCTTGCCTCTATGATAGGTGGCAGTGTAACCGCTCTCTTATGGGTTGCATTTGGGAATCCGTTTGGTATTCATGGATTCATACCCGGAATACTTATAGGCCTTATACTCATTATAGTCGTTAGTATATTTACCCAGAAATTACCCGAAGAGCATATAAGAAGGGTGTGGGAAGAAGAATAATCTCAAGTAAACAAATCGACTATTGACGATGCTGTGCTGTCAGGAGTTTCTTTCACCACCAAGACACGAAGATACCGCTTAGAATGTTAAATTTCCAATCGCCAATTTCCAATAAAATGTCAAATTCCTAATGACCAATACCTGTCTTCAATCTTATATGTAACTTTCCTTCTGTAAGGCTCTTTCCTCTTGCTACACCATAATCTACACTCCATCTTCCTACTGGTGTTAGAAATGAGATACCCATACCGCCACCAAACATAAATAACTTAGCGTTATCCAATAGTTCTACACATCCCATGTCAACAAAAGGGAAAAATCTATTCTCACCTCCGAGTGGAAGTCTATACTCCATATTGCTCCATAGGGCTGCCTTGCCTCTGATCTCTCCTTCTTCGTATCCTCTTATGGTGTTTGCGCCACCAACCATTACAAGATTATATCCGGGGATTGAATCCTCAAGACAAACATCGCCTTTTATTGACAGAAAAGACCTGCTGAAGAGCCTTCCTACTCCAGCAGTTACTCTATTCACTCCGTGAATCCCGTATCGTGAAGAAAATGAAAGATGTTGGGCTTGCTTTTTGTATGTCCCCCCAATTATTCCGAACCACTTTTCCTCTCCAGGTATCACTTTCTCCCATTCTACACCAATCTTCAATACAAATTCAAATACCGGGGATACTGCGAAGTGGCCCTTTACTTTACTAATCATGCTTAAGGTATCAAAGCGTTCGTTGTCTAATTCAAACCCAAAATCTACAGGATAGCCTAATATCCACGGCTCTGTATAACTTAGATGAATATTTATCCGGTTATCTGGATACGATGAATAGACTCCAGAGAGCCGCCTACCGGTCCCAAACAAGTTGTATGTGTCAACTTTGAGAAATCCGTTGACTTTTCCCATACTATAGCCCATAACACCCTCAAACGATGATGATGATAACTCTTCCACGTTAACGAGAAGAAATCCTTTGCCAATTCCCTTCTTATAACTCACCGGTTGGATAGATACGACTTTCAAAAACCGAAGTCCTTCAACTCTTTCTTTTGCCTTCTCTATTATTTTGGGATTAAATATTTGAGTATTCTTTAACCTGAATTCTCTTTTTATAACGCTCTCTTTCGTTGTAACATTCCCACTCACCTTTATGTTATCTATAAAGAACTTTACTCCCTCGTCTATCTCTATACTAAATGAAACACCACCGTTCTCCATGCGGAATTTGGAAGGCTTCACACGGATAAAGGGATAACCCGCCTCTTCGTATCTCTTTAATACCATTCCAATACCCTTTTCAAGCGTCTCTTTGGATAAAGAGTGTATATCGAGCATATTGAGGATCTCTATATCATTATACACGCTATTCCCCTTTACCTCTACATCCTTCAATGTGAGAGTGGAATCAGCCGTAAAGTTGTTGATCTGAATGATAAAGAAAATAAGTAACATAGATCAACCTAAAATATATATTAACCACAGATTCACCCTGTGAAATATCTATTTCACGGGGTAAACACAACAAAATTTCAAAATCTTCACCCCGCACTTATGCATAAGTGCGGGGCAGGTTTCTAATTTCCAATGAAAATCCAAATGTCAAATAGATTCGGCAAGTGCGGAGTAATAAAATGCTGTTTTTGGAGTGCATCAGCTTGCTGATGCAAAGAGCAGTCAACCTCAGAAGGAAACTAGGAATTTAGGAATTTGATATTTTATTGGAAATTGGGTATTGGAAATTTGACATTCTCCCATAACCTTGTGGTTTCTTAATGTATATTTTGGGATTAATGTACAATCTTCAATCATCATTCAGGTCATGGAATTATGTACACATATATCTCCTCAATTGCATCCATCTTGACAGGCTTCCAGCCTCTAATCTTCCAGACATACGATACAATTATTGTCCCGGGAGTGAGTTCCATTTCAAATTTTGGTATGAGTATATCGTTTGCCCGCGAGAATAGAAAGAGTGTTACGCAGGTTGCATCGCCTATGGGCATCTTCATGAAATTTCCTAATTTTATAGTTACTTTATCCCTTTGATTCGAGAATAGAGTCTTAAAATATGCAATGAGAAATCTCAAGGGATCTGCCTCTATTCCAACCGCCCTCGTCCCAAATTCCCTTGCAGCGGTCAATACAATCCTTCCATCTCCACACCCTAGATCGTATACAATATCATTCTCTCCAATTTCTGCCATCTTTAACATTTTTCTAACAACCTTCATCGGTGTTGGGTCGTATCCTGCACCTATTATGAGTGTCCAGTATTTCCAGACAATATAGAGCAGAAAAGCAAAAATTGTCGCTAAAAGTATCCACATAAGTAAATATTTGAGCAAAAATAGGACTAAAAAAACAAAAGACCCCCATGGGGTCTTTATCAATACTGTAACTCAACCCTTCAGGGTTGATATCAAGGCTGACGCCTTGAGCTACTTGTTGTTATGGTTGACAATCAAGGCTATCCCGCCATTAGTGAGGTAAAAAGCCTTGAGCTATTTTTCGGGGCGAGTGGATTCGAACCACCGACCCCCAGCCCCCCATGCTGGTGCGCTTCCATACTGCGCCACGCCCCGATATACTCCACTTCATCCTTCAAGTATATCCACTACCTCTGCTATCTCATTTCTGACGGTAGAGAGTGCGCTCTTTATGACGGTTTCTCCCACCTTTTTAATTTCTTTAAATCTCCTTTTCGCTCCATTTATAGTATACTTTTTATCGTACAGTAGTTCCTTAACAAGCAAAAGCTCGTCTATATCACCTTGCTGATAGACTCTTCTTCCTCTTTTTCTCTTTGGACGGATATGAAATTCTTTCTCCCAGTATCTTATCGTGTGAGATTCAACACCCAGTATACTCCCTATCTCGCTTATGGAGTAATAAAGTTTCATTGCCTAGAAAAACATCAACCACAGACGAACCCTGTTAAATAAAAACCATTTTAGGAATGCGGTGACTTTTATTTTTGACTTATTTAACAGGGTGAACACAGAACTTCACTGAAAAATCAAAAAGCAAATATCAAAAATCAA
>DAOUSS010000241.1 GCA_030627085.1 Candidatus Stahliibacteriota bacterium
GACGAAAAGCACTTGTAAGCACAGGTGGAAGTGTGTGGCAACGTCGAGCAGAGATGCTTCTGGAGGGAAAACGAGATGAACTGGTAGGACGATATGCCAGAGATACTATTGACCTTTACAAGAAGCTTGAATTTGATATCTTTGTTATTGACCCCCATGAAGGGGAAAACTATTTAAAACCGAAAAGAACAGGTAAGAACACCTGGAGGTATGATTTTGGGAATAACTGGTGGGCGACCTATGAGTACTTTCCTGAACAGGACCTTTTCTGTGAAAGAAATTCAAATATCGCTGATGGGGGTATAGAAGAGTTTAAAAGAGTAGTGAATCTGATGGAAAAGCATCCTAAATCAGGTGTGGACCCTGCTCAATTTGAGGCTCTGAAAATTGCTATTGATGAAGTAGGCGAGGATATGTTTATAATCGGACACGCTGATATAATGCTACCCACCTTTACCACTTGGTTTCCCGTCTTTCTTGAAGCCATGATAACAGACCCACCGCTCGTTAAGGCATACCTCGAACTTGCAAATAAGTCCCTCATTCCTGACCTTACATACCAGCTTGAAATGGGAGTGGACGGAATGCATGGTAGAATGGACTTCTGTGGTAAGAACGGTCCCGTCTTTTCACCAACACACTTTAAGGAGTTTGTTCAACCGTATCTTAGGAAAATAACCAAAACTTGCCATAAATATGGAGTCCCTTTTTTCAAGCATATGGATGGTAATATTAAGCCAATAGCGGATGAGGTACTACTTGAGACAGGAATAGATGGTTATCACTCGATAGAACCTACTGCAGGTATGGATATAGGAGAGATTAAGTTCAAGTATGGCGATAAGATAACCCTGCTGGGTAATATCGATGCCGCGGGAGTTCTTGTATTTGGAACACCTGACGAGGTGAAAAAAGCAACAAAGGAGGTCGTAAAGATCGCGGCTCCAGGCGGTGGTTTTGTGCTTGCAACATCCAATTGCTTTCACGGACAGATTCCACTTAAGAATCTTTACGCTATGCTTGAGGCAGCAAGGGAATACGGGAATTATCCAATAAACCTTTAGGCGTAAGAAATGACGAATATAGAGAGAATACTGGCTACCTTCAGGAAGGAAAAGGTTGACAGGATTGTATGGCAGCCCAGGATTGAGCACTGGTATAATGTGAACAAAGCAAGGAAAACTTTGCCTGAGAAATATAGAAAAAAAGGATTGATTGAAATATATGACGACCTCGACGCCTCGATTAGATATTATTACGGAGTAGGAGCATATCTTAAGATATCCTATTTCGATGGAGCGAATGTAAAAGAAGAATGGAAAAAGGACGAGATAATCTTGAGGTGGTCATCTCCTTATGGAGAGCTAATTCAGCGATATAGGCTGGCTGAATTCGGCTATTCATGGAGCCCTGTAGAGTATCCAATAAAAAGAATCGAAGATCTTAAGACAATAGAGTACATACTGAGACATAAGAAGGTAGAGTTCAACTATGAGGTATATGAAAAAGCGAGAGAAATAATGGGAGACAGAGGTGTAGTCCAATTCTGGACAGAGCGAAGTCCGCTTCAAAGATTGATATTGGATTACATAGGTTTAGAAAATACTGTCTACGCATTGTATGACTACCCCGATAGGATAAAGGAATTCTTGAAGGTGGTGGAAGAGGCGGATGACCCCTTGTATGAAGTTATTGCAGATTGCCCCTGTAAGCTTCAAAATTTTGGTGAGAACATAGACTCTAATTTGGATTCACCGCGTCTTTATAACGAGTATCTTCTACCTTATTATAAAAAAAGGGTAAAACAGCTGCACAAAAGGCACAAGTTCTGTCACATCCATATGGACGGGTCACTAAAGACACTTTTGCCTTACATTAATGAAGCGGGTTTTGACGGAATTGAGGCAGCAACTCCTCTACCTCAGGGCGATGTATCCCTTGAAGAACTAAAAGAGGCAATGGGTGATATGATACTTTTGGATGGAATTCCAGCGGTGTTGTTTTTGTCTTATTATTCCTACAGAGAACTTGAGGATTTCACCTTAAAGGTATTGGGAATGTTCTCCCCGAATCTTATTCTAGGGGTATCAGATGAGTTACCTCCAAATAGCGATATTGAAAAGGTAAAATTTGTTTCTAAAATAGTAAAGGATTTCAAAATGGAGTAAATATGAAGGGCTTTCTTTCAAGCCTAAAATCTCGGATTCTTGTCTGTGATGGAGCAATGGGAACTATGCTCGTTTCAAAAGGGCTTCCTCCTGGTGGGTGTCCAGAGGAGTGGAATATCACCCATCCTGAGGTTGTAATAGGAATACATAGGGCATATATAGCAGCCGGATGCGACATTATTGAGACCAATACCTTTGGTGCAAATGCTATAAAACTAAGCCACTACGGCCTGGAAAAGGAGGTCTGTAGATTGAACGAAGCTGCTGTGAAACTGGCAAGGCAAGCTGCGGGGGATAAGGTCTTTGTTGCATCATCTGTAGGTCCCATAGGTAAGATATTGGAACCTTATGGGAATCTCAAAAAAGAAGAGGCCTACAATGTTTTTAGTGAGATGGTGATATCACAGACAGACGCAGGAGTGGATGCAATAATTATTGAGACAATGAGTGACCTTGAAGAGGCGAGACTCGCACTCAAGGCGGCAAAGAAATTTGGCGTTCCAGTGATCTGCACCCTTACATTTGATAGGGGTGGACGGACTATGATGGGAGTGAAGCCTGACGATGCCGCCCGTGTTATTGAGGATGAGGGTGCAGATGCGGTAGGCACAAATTGTGGAATTGGTCCAGA
>DAOUSS010000286.1 GCA_030627085.1 Candidatus Stahliibacteriota bacterium
ATCTTGCAGCACAACAACTTGCAAGATGTCACTTTGAACTTGGAGAATATAAAAAGGCGATCTCTATTTACAAATCCCTTGATATCCCCGATTCAAAATACTGGCTCGGCGAATGCTATTACAGAACCGGAGAACTTGATTCCGCAATCTACTATTACAAATCTGTTCCGTCAGAATCAAAATACATAGAGTACGCTATATATTCAGCTGGATTTACAGAAAAAGAACTCGGACACTACGATGACGCAGTTTCTTATTTTGACAGACTGATAAAAGAATACCCCAAAAGCACACTTTTGGATGCTGCTTTATATTATGCCGGAAGGATATATTACGAAAGAGGAGACTATAAAACTGCAAAAGAAAAGCTCTCTAATGTCGGAGGTAGATATGAAGAGGAAGCATCACTCTTCCTTGGACATACATACCTTAAACTGGGATTATACGAGCGAGCGAAAGAAAAATACAACTCTCTTTTATCAGGCAGATACAACAATGCTGGAATACTCGGGCTTGGTGATGTATTCTATGCTACAAGAAATCTTGATAAGGCACTTGCAGAATACAAAAAACTTGAGAAGAACGAAAACCTGAAAGACGAAGCAGTAATGAGAATTGGTAGGATCTATTTTGAAAAAAAACTATACGAAGAAGCACTTTCGTGGTTTGATAAACTCGCCACGAAAGAAGCAAAATTGATGGCAGCAAATACACTATATGAGGTTGGAAGATACGATAAGGCAAAAGACAAATATCTATCTATCTACGAAGAAACAAAAGATGAAGAAGCGCTCTACCGTGCGTCACTCTCATTATGCAAGAAAAAAAACCTGGATGCAGCAGAGGGTCTTGCGCTTAAATACATAAATAAGAGTTATAAAAAATACCTACCCCATATACATCTTATTCTCGGGGAAGTTTATTACGAAAAGGCTAATTACCCTAATGCAATAGAGGAATACAGGACTGCAAGTGAAGATGAGATTGTCGAGAGAGAGGGACTTCTCGGACTTGCTTATGCATACAAAAAGAACAAAGAGAAGACGAATGCAATCAATACTCTTATAACATTGACAGAACGCTATCCAGAAAATGGTATACTACACAGGGCAGCAGAGCTTGCATACTCCCTGAAAGAATACGAAAAAGCAGTCGTATGGTATAGCAGGATTGAGGGAGCAGATTTTGATATAGGGAAGGTATACTTTGATATGGGCAGATATGAAGAAGCAATAGAATCTTTTGAGGTATTTACAAGAGAATTTCCGATGAACAAAAGGGCGGGAGAGGCACAGTTCTTAACAGGCGTTGCAAAAAGGCGTACAGGAGATTTCTCAGGTTCAATAGAAACACTTGACGACCTGTTAAAACTCTATCCGTCCAGTGATTATGTATATAATGCCACAATCCTGATTGGCGATAGCTACTTTGATATGGGTAGATACGATAACGCTATTACATCCTACAAGAAGGCACTTGCCCTTCTGCCTCGACCCTTACCCAAGGATGCCACTCTCGCAATAAACGGCATTATAGACGCAGAATACAGAGCACGGGGACTTGGCAGTGCGCTTTCACTCGCATCAAGTTATGTAAAGACCAATCCTCACATCTCGGATAATATCTACATAAAGATAGGTGACCTTACATACCAGGATGGCGATTATAGAAAGGCAGCGGAATACTACAATGCAGTAAAATCTCGGAAACTTTTACCCCGTGCCCTGTACTGGCAGGGTATGTCATATTGTTCTTTCGATAATAAGGAGAAAGCCGAAGAGGTATTTACAAGACTTGCAAGGGAATTCCCTGACGAAGAAACTACCGTAAAGGCGCTTCTTATACTTTCAGATATTTATATAGAAAGAGGAAATTTTAAAGAAGCTAAAGAGTGCCTTGTAAGAGCAAACAATAACGAGGCATTATTAAAACTCACAGAGGTATACGCAGAAGAAAGAAACTATAGGGATGCAGAAAGAATCCTGAAGAACCTTATAAAAGTCGGGAATGCGCAAATGAGAAACAAGGCAGAAGTAGAACTTGCAGGGATACTTATTAAAAAGGGCGACACAAGAAATGCACGCTTGCATTTATCTGTGGTGCTTGAGGGAGACGACGCTCTCCTGAAGCCGCAAGCAAGATTTCTGGAAGGAGAATCCTATTTGAAAGATGGCAATTATGAGTCCGCCTCAAGGTCAT
>DAOUSS010000232.1 GCA_030627085.1 Candidatus Stahliibacteriota bacterium
ATGGAAGAGCATCTGCCTTCCAAGCAGATGGTCGCGGGTTCGAACCCCGTCTCCCGCTGTAAATTAGTTTGTTAGTTGGTTAGTTTGTTAGTTGGTTTGTTAGACGCTATCAAACCAACAAACGAACCAACTTTTTACTCTTGTGATAATCTTGTGGTTTCTTAACGCATATTTTGGGATAAAGGCATTCAAGAGATTGATATCTAACGCCCATGTAGCTCAGTCGGTAGAGCACCTCCTTGGTAAGGAGGAGGTCACCGGTTCAATCCCGGTCGTGGGCTAATTAAAAATAATAATTCTTTTCTTCTAACAAGGGATATTTTATGAGAGTATTGCTAAATTTAAAGTGTGGTGAGTGTGGTAGAAAGAATTACACCACAACCAAGAATAAGCAGACCCATCCTGATAAATTGAATTATAAAAAATACTGCCCATTCTGTAGAAAACACACAATACATAAAGAGACAAAATAAAGACTATCACAAAATGCAAATTAAAAAATGAAAACTTTTGGCAGAATGGCTGCTTGGTGTTTGTAGTTAATTTTGCACTTTGAAATTTTCATTTTACTTTTTTCAATAATGAAGCAATGGGGGCCTGTAGCTCTAATTGGTTAGAGCGCTGGACTCCAAATCCAGGGGGTGGGGGTTCGAATCCTCCCAGGCCCGTACTCATAGGGGGATAAATGCAAAAGATTAAAAAGTTCTTTATTGAGATGAAAACGGAACTTTTTAAGGTATCCTGGCCAGCCAGGGATGAAATTTCTGGGTCAACCCTTGTTGTTCTGACTGCTTCTATAATCATGGCTATTTTTGTAGGGTTAATTGACCTCATATTTGCAAACATAGTAAAGGGGATTATCAGATGAAACAATGGTTCGTGTTACATGTATATGTCGGATATGAAAACAAGGTTAAAGAGTTTATACTCAAGGAAACAAAGATACGCGATCTGAAGGAATATATTGACGAGATATACATACCTGTTAAGACTGTGCTAAAGATAGGCAAAAGAAAGAGAACAAAGGTCGAGAAAAAGATATGCCCGGGGTATATTTTACTACTAATGGAGCCAAAGGATGAATTGATTGGGCTCGTGTCGAATGTACCCGGTGTTATGCCTTTCTCTGGCTTTGGTAGGAGACCGTACCCTGTAAATGAAGATGAGGTTGCACACATATTAGGAATACAAAAAACTAAAGAAGGGATTCAAGAGGCACCATTTATTAAAGGCGACTCTGTAAGGATTGTAGATGGTCCATTCGCTGAATTTTCAGGTGTTGTTGAGGAGGTATATCAAGATCGCGATAGATTGAAGGTTATGGTGACAATATTTGGTAGGCCAACACCTGTTGAATTGAGTTATTACCAAGTAGAGCCAATGTAAAAAGTTGGTTCGTTCAGACTAACTTCTCATACGATCTGTGAACCAAAGGTCGCCGCAAGGCAATATCTATCACGCTTTCTTCGGAATAAATGTTCGTCCGTGGTTAACGCATATTTTGGGATAATTTCTGGCTTGTTATGGAGGTTTTATGGCAAAGAAAATAAAAGCAAAAATCAAGATTCAAATACCTGCAGGGAATGCTACTCCTGCTGCACCGGTAGGTACAGCATTAGGTCCTCATGGTGTCAATATAGGGGCATTTTGTAAGGCGTTCAACGACAAAACACGGGGAAAGGAGGGATATATAATTCCTGCAGTGGTTACTGTATATCAGGATAGGTCTTTTGATTTTATTTTGAAGTCTCCTCCGGCAGCGATGCTTCTAAAGAAGGCTGCTGGTGTCGCAAAAGGCTCAGGAGAACCAAACAGGGAAAAAGTCGGGAAAATAAAAAGATCCCAGATTAAGGAGATAATAGAAATGAAGAAAGAAGATTTGACAAGTTATGATGAAGAAGCAGCAATGCGTATAATAGAAGGAACAGCAAGAAGTTGTGGTTTAGAGATAGAAGAAGATTAAGGAGGATCCCTATGAAGATTTCAAAGAGAATGAAAGAGATCAAAAAAGAGATAGATAAAGACAAAATCTACACACTTGAAGAAGCTGTAAAATTAATAAAAAAAATTGCATCTGCAAAATTTGATGAAACAGTTGAGCTATCCATAAAATTGGGCGTTGATCCGCGTAAATCCGACCAGATGGTGAGAGGGATGGTGTTGATGCCTCACGGGGTAGGAAAAGAAAAAAAGGTGTTGGTATTGACAAGGGACAAACAAGAAGAGGCGCTTGAAGCTGGTGCTAATTGGGTAGGTTTTGATGAGTTCGTAGAAAAAATACAAAACGGATGGCTTGAATTTGATGTCTGCATTGCTACTCCATCGGTTATGAAAGAAACAGCAAAACTTGGAAAGATACTGGGACCAAGAGGGTTAATGCCAAATCCGAAAGCAGGGACTGTTACAAATGAGGTAGGTAGTGCTGTATCAGAAATCAAAAAGGGAAGGATGGAGTTCAGAATGGATAAGACAGGGGTTATTCATCTGCCTGTCGGAAAGGTATCGTTTCCCGACGAAAAACTTGTTTCCAATATAAAAGAAGCGATTGCTGCAATCAACTCGGTAAAACCAAAGGAGATTAAAGGGACATACATAAAGTCTCTTTACCTGTCTTCAACAATGGGACCGAGCATTATGATTGAAGGATAAGTCGTTGCCTGTTCAGCCTCAATGACTTAATAACCTAATAACTCAATAACTTTAATTTACCAGCACAAATCAATCTCAAAAAATAACGAAGCATTGGAGAGTTAAGGCTGGATATCTATACAGTATTACTGGTAGTGTCAAATAGAATATGAAAGGATATGAAAGAAATCACAGAGGTCATTCACCCCGTTAGATGTTTACTATCTAACGGGGCAGGGAGTAAAAATTAATTCTCTGTGTTCTCCAAAAGAAAAAAAAGGACGC
>DAOUSS010000060.1 GCA_030627085.1 Candidatus Stahliibacteriota bacterium
ATTCCTGAAATTACGAGAAAAGGTAGACAAAGTCTATGTTGGTGGGATTTCACTCGGAGCAAACCTTGCCTTCCATCTGGCTGCCAGATATAAAGTGGATGGCGTCATTTCAATGGGAGCGGCTATTTTCTTGAATAGAGGACTAAAATTCCTCACTGCACTTGGACCTGGGGCAGTAAAGTTTCTGCGTGAAAAAAACAAAAAGAACGAGAATGAAGGAGTTATCTACCACAACTTTCCCGTATCAAATCTCTTCCTGATGGCGTTATTCCCAAAAGAGCTGGAGAAGATCTTATTAGACATAACTGTGCCTGTCTTGTTAATTCATTCAACTCTTGACAACATAGTAGACCCAAAGAGCGCAGCCTATATATACAAGAGAATCAAATCAAAGGAAAAGAAACTCGTCTGGGTAGAGGGCAAGGGACATAGAATAGCAGATGCCGAGGTATGCCTTAAAGAGATATGCAGGTTTATAGGAGAGAACAGCGAATAAAAGGAGAATAGATATGCAAAGATTTGCTAATCTGGTCATTAAATACAGGATGATTATTATTGTTTCGGTGGTCGCTTTAACCGGATTTTTTGGCTACCATCTGAAGAATCTGGAAATAGACACGGATATTCTAAGATATCTCCCTAAGAACGATCCTATGGTAATACTCTTTAATGAAGTTGGTGATAAGTTTGGCGGCACTGCCTTGGCTATGGTAGCCTTGGAAACTGACAATGTGTTCAATTATGAAACCCTGAATAGGGTTGAGGAAATTACCGAGAGATTCAAACAGATGGATGAAGTTTCTCATGTAATGAGTCTAACTGATATTATAGATATCAAGAAGACTGAGTGGGGCTTGGAAGTTGGTAAACTAATTGATAAACATAATATTCCTGATAGCCCAGGTGAACTGGAAAAACTGAAAGAATATACTCTCTCTAAAGATATGTATCAAGGCAATATAATTTCCGAAGACGGTAAAATAATAGTGATTATTGCGCGATTAGAAAAAGATGCCGACAAGGTAAAAACTGCGCACAAGCTAAAAGAAATTGTTGAAGCCACTAGAGGTAATGAACGAATATATTATGGTGGGATACCGTTTCAGATGGCTTCTGTTCTTGGTTTCATTTTGGGAGATTTACGCAGGCTTATTCCATTAGTTACTATACTTGTGATGGTTACCCTTTTCTTCAGTTTCAGAACTCTGCGAGGGGTTTTTCTTCCTCTCTCCTGTGTTCTTATGAGCACAGTATGGACTTTAGGGATAATGGCACTCTTGAAAATTCCATTGACTGTTGCATCAGATGCTGTACCAGTTTTACTTATTGCCATTGGTAGTGCTTATGGAATCCACATGCTCTCCAAATACAATGAGGATGTCCAATTGGGAGATGATAAGATTCAAGGGATAAAAGACGCCCTGAGCGAAGTAGGGATTCCTATATTTTTAGCCGGTATCACTACCTTAATTGGTTTTCTTACATTTTTGTCATCCGACTTGAGTCTAATCCGAGAAGCTGGTGTCTTTGCAGCTATGGGTGTAATGTTTGCTATGTTTATCTCTGTAACCTTCTTGCCCGCAGTACTTTCATTATTGAAGGTTGGGAAAATCAAACTGAACCATAAAGGGGTTGAAGACAGTCCATTAAATAGGTTAATGGATAAATTGGGAGGATTTGTTCTTCGGAATGAAAGATTTATCATAGGAATAGGTATCGCTATTATTTTGGTGGCATTAGTTGCTATTCCCAGGATCCATAGGGAAGTAAATATGGTAGAATATTTCAAAAAGGAAAGCGAGATTAGACAGACTGAAGAGATGATGGAACAAAAACTTGGCGGTTCCATCCCAATTCAGCTTCTGGTCGAAGGAGATTTAAAGGACCCCTTTGTTTTGAAGGAGATGCTCAAACTTGAAAAGTACTTAGAAGCCCAACCCAATGTGAGCAGTCCCCAGTCTATTGCGGACTTAATTTGTGAAATAAATGGAGTAATAAATGACCATTACACCATACCCGAAACCAGGGAAGGAGTAGCCAATCTCTGGTTTTTCATTGAAGGGAATGAAGTATTGAATCAGCTGATAAATAGTAAGGCTACAGAGGGCTTAATTCAAGCAAAATTGGGGACAGTGAGTACAGGAGAGGTTAGGATTTTAGTTGATGCAATTGAGGATTATTTGAAGAAAGAATTAAAAACAGATTTGCTCAAAGTCAAAATTTCCACCGCCTCTCTTGATATAGCTGATAGACTGAGGATAGAACGAGCAGAAGATATTCTCTCAAAAATAAAGTGGGATATTGAAAGGAGAAAGGTAGGGGCACAATATATTGTGCCCCTACAGGCTGCCTTGATAGAGGTCATTATTGCAGGAATGCATGCAGGGGTTCAATATATTGAACCCTTACATGATGAGGTCTCAATAAAAGAATTGAGCAGAAAAATCACCGACTACTTCAAAAGCGACGAAGCAGATATCCAGATAGAATCAGAAAGAATTATTGATAAAGTCGTTACTGATATTCTTATACGGCTGAAGCCGGGTGAGATTGGCGAAAAAGAGATTATTAGCATCTTGAAGAAAAACATTCCTGAAAAGAGTAGGGGCGTATTGCAATACCCCCCTACTGAAGCTTTAGAGTATACTGCTGAATCAATTATGGCAATTATAGATGATTTTAGAAGATGGGTAAGGGTCAATAATCTCGTGCAGAGTTTGAAACCGTTCCTTCCTGAAAATATGAGAGATGATAAAGACTTTTTAGAAGATTTACGAGATAATTGTTGGGAAGTAAATGAAGACTGGATTGCTGTAGAGAGTTCAAAATATGCTAACGCTGTTAACTCTGAGGATAGAGTGAACTTGACTATCAAACAAACCGGGTTGCCTATAATCTATCGGGACATAGATAGAAAGATAATAAGGACCCAGGCATTAAGTCTATCCATTGCCATTGTCTTGGTCTTTCTTCTTCTCTCTTTTCAGTTGAAATCCCTAATTGGTGGGCTAATTTCAATATCTCCGATTATTCTCACTATTCTTGTCAATTCCATTTTAATGGCAGTTTTTGATATACCATTGGATGTAATTACGGTTATGATTGGCAGTGTAGCTGTCGGGATTGGCATTGACTATACCATTCACTTTATCAACAGGTTCAAGTATGAGTTCGGAAAGGGAAAATCTGAATTAGAAGCCTTGGACAAAACACTGGAAACGACAGGGAAGGCAATTCTTATCAATGCCATTTCTGTAATGATGGGATTTCTGGTTCTGATTTTGGGAAGCATGGTTCCTGTGCAAAGGTTTGGTTATCTAATAGCATTTACGATGATAACCAGTGCTTTAGGCGCTATTACATTTTTGCCAGCATTGATTCTTGTCACTAAGGCTGGGTTTATAGGTGACTTTGGCCGTCTTGCCGGTAAACTGAAAAGCAAAGCCACCCGGCTAAAAAACATTGAAAGGAGATGATAGTATGAGAAGGCTTCTAGAAATAGGTATTGCCTTACTCCTGCCGATTGTTCTTTGGGCAGAGATACCCCGCCAGAGCTCAGCAGGCGGGGGTGATGAAATCTTAAAGAAAGCAGAGGATGCTATGAATGCTCCGAAGGACCGAACAGCAAGTGTGAAGCTCACGCTGATAGACAAAGATGGAAACTCCAAAGTTCGGCAGATAAAGATGTGGCAGTTGGGGAAAGAGAAGCGGCTTATAAGATTTCTTTCTCCTGCTGATGTAAAGGGAGTCGGATTCCTGGTGCTCTCAGATAATGAGATGTACCTTTATATGCCTGCGTTCAAGAAGATAAGACGCATCGCTTCTCATGTGAAGAATGAGAGTTTTATGGGCACAGACTTCTCTTACAACGATATTGGTAAGTGTCAGTATACAAACGACTTTACTGCTGAGACAAAAGAGGAGACAGAGAAAGAGTATGTATTGGAGCTCACTCCTACACCAAAGTCGGATGTAGATTATGCCAAACTTATTATGTGGGTGGATAAGGCAAATTATATTCCGAGTAAAATACAATTCTATAACAAGAAGGGGACACTTCTCAAGGTTATGGAGAATGAGGATACTGAAAAAATAGATGGCTACTGGACTCCGAGGAAGATGATAATGAAGAATCTAAAAACAGGGCATAAGACTATTATGGAACTTGCAACGGTTGTGCACGACACAGGACTTAAAGAAGATATGTTCAGCAAACGAATGCTCAAGAGAGCGGAATAAACCAGTTAATATGAGAAAATTTCAAACACCAAATCCCAAATTGCAAACAATATCTAAATCCAAAATTCAAATTACTAAAGCAGTAAATAGCTGTTTCATCGGGCCTTGGCAAAGAGTTTTGGATTTTGAAAATTGGGATTTGTTTGTGATTTGTGATTTGTAATTTAGGATTTAATTGAGGGGGTATATAATGGTAAGAATTTTGGTTTCTCTCTATATCATTCCTATACTCCTAGGGATGAGTAGGAGCACAATATATTGTGCCCCTACAAGTATGGGCGGAGTGGATATTTCAGGTAATCTCAAACTGGACAAGCGTTTTCTCGTAACAGATAGCGTGAGAATTGCAGACTATCCATACCACGAACTTGACCTAAAACTGAAATCAAATCCATCTGAAAATCTATCTCTCTATACCAGTTTGAAACTCAGGTTATGGGACCAAAATCTTGCAAGTAGTTCGGCAGATTTAACTGAGATTTCATCTAACAATCCTTACGAACTGTCTCTATGGGAAGCCTATGCAGAGCTTTACAGTTTCGTCTTTGATAAATTAGACTTCCGAATTGGTAAGCAGCGCATAGCCTGGGGAACAGCAGATAAAATTAATCCAACGGATAATCTGAATCCTGATGATTTTTCCGACCCTCTGAATTTTGGAGAAAAGGTGCCTACCGAGGCTGCAAACGCCACCTATTACTTATCCGATGAATATAGCTTGCAGAGGCTATATGGCTTCCGTCATTCAAGCCCATCCTGTTGCCCAGGGGCGAATTTCCCTTATTAGGCGAGGCAGCCACGATTCCTTTACTCCCGGGGACAAATGTTGCAGAGTCAGAGGAACATCTCACCTTTCCTGATAGAAAACCAGAAAACTTTATCTATGCTACAAAACTCTCTGGAAAGGTGATAGGATATGACTTTTCATTATCTTATTTCAGGGGTTATGACGATATACCTATTGCAAATAGGCTTATTGTAACTCCTATTGATACCCTGGGGAATATGAAACTTGACACCCATCTAGGATTTCCAGAGATCCAGGCCGTTGGCTTTGACTGTGCTGGAGAACTTTATTCTGTGGGTCTCTGGGGGGAAACGGCAGTGTTCCTGCCTGAAGAAGTAAAAATGGAGATGGAAATACCAAATCCTATGGACCCTCTGAATCCCATAGTTCAGGATACAACTATTCTCTCTGATGAGCCTTATGTGAAATTCACTCTCGGTGGAGATTATACCTTTAAGAACGGGATCTATATCAATGCTCAATGGATGCACGGCTTCTTCACTGAGGGGGGAGAGGATAATCTTGAGGACTATTGTTTAGCAGGCATTGAGAAGAAATTCAAGAACGATGAGATTAAGGCTACCTTAGCTGGTGTTTTGGAGATAAAAGATATCGAGGATATAGAAGAAAATTACGGTACTGCAATCATCCCCGAAGTTTCTTATGCCCCAACCGATAATGTAAATCTCTCTTTCGGGGCATTCTTTTTAGATGGAAAGCCAGAAACCCTTTTTGGTTCGTGGAAAGAACAGGATCAAATTTACCTCAAGACAGAGGTAAGCTTCTGAAATAATGCCATTTAATAATAGGATATTTATCTATATTCTCAGTTATTGTCTTATTATGACAGGCTGTGGCGGTATTCAGGTGATGAAGCCAACTATACCTATCAAAGATGAGCTAATCAATTTTCCTTTTGATGAGGGGAAACATAATAACGCATGGGTAGAATGGTGGTATTACACCGGGTGGCTTCAAGACGAAAATGGTAAAAATTACACTTATGAACTTGCCTTCTTTAAGGTTAACGAATCGGTGCAAATTTTCAAGAGGTTGGGTGTTGATATATCCTATTTTGCACACTTCGCAATCTCTGATGTAACAAGGGAAGAACATAGGACAGCAGAGAGAAGTTTTGTTCTATTATGGCCGAAAGTGGAGATTAAAGAAGGATACTTGAATTTGAAATACGATGACTGGGGTGCCGTGGGTAATACCGAATCTTGCCAGAAGCATTATTATCATATATATGCAAAGGATAGAGAGATGGCGATCGATCTCTATATGAAAGGGAATTGCACTCCTATATTGGGTAATGGCATGGGCGTGATTTATATGGGTAAAAGAGGCATCTCTTACGCCTATTCTATCCCTCAATTAGAGACCACAGGTTATCTTATTATTGACGGCAAAAAACACTTTGTCTCAGGCAGTTCGTGGGCAGACCATCAGTGGGGAAATTGGGGCTGGTATGAACCCTTTGGCTGGAATTGGTGGGGGATAAATCTCGATAATGGAGTTGATTTGATTCTCTATAACTTTCCTGATGGTAATACCACTATAATTGTAAAATACCCAGATGGGTCGCAGTTTGTGACCGATAAAGTGACTCTGGAAAAACTTGGGTGGTGGGTGAGTCCTGAAACAGGTATAAGGTACCCAATTGAATGGAGCTTTGAGATTCCTGATTTAGACACAAAACTTTTCATTTCTCCAACATTTCCAGAACAGGAAATGACAACCAGAATAAAATACTGGGAAGGCGGGTGTGTGGTCAATGGAGAAATGAATCAGGAAAAAGTAAGAGGGAAAGGATATATGGAACTTGTGGGCTATAATTGGACCAATTTCTTGTTTCTGCGATGGGGAATCCAGACAATGATTTCAGGATTATTCAATGTCTTTTGATATGAAAGTCAATAAATATATGCTTATAAGAAAAGGAATACATCTCGGTGCATCCGCCATACCACTATCATACTATATCTTCTCTCGGCAGAAACTGCTTTGTATAGTCATTTCGCTTGTAAGTATAGCCCTTGTTGTTGAGTTATTGAGATTCAAGAATGGCTGGTTTAAAGCAAAATTCCACTCTATTTTTGGTAAACTTCTGTGGGAGAAAGAAAGACGGGCTCTCACTAGTGCAACCTTTTTTCTAATTTCAGCAACAGTCTCAATATTTTTCTTTTCCAAACCAGTAGCTGTGGCAGTTCTCCTTTTTCTTGCAGTGGGCGATACAGTGGCATACATAGTAAGAGACATCGTTGGAAAGGCTCCACTATTTGGTAAGATGAGCCCGGAGGGAATACTGGCATCTATTTTGGTATGCATTCCTATTATTTTCTTGGTTCCGAATTTGCCTGTAAAGGTGGGACTGATTGGTATACTGGTTTCCAGTATGGTAGAGGTGCTTCCATGGATTGATGACAACCTGAGTATCCCTCTTATTACTGGAATAGTTATGAAGGTTTTGATATAGATTTTTTGAGAGCAAACACATATGAGGGTTTTTATGAATAAACTACAGAGAACATTCACCCCGCACCTATGCGTAGGTGCGGGGCAGGGAGTTCACAAAAGCAAGATAGAAAAGAGATTATACCTTTTCTGTGGACTCCAAAATAGGGGGTGAATCCGTCAGCTGATGGATGGGAACTTTTCCATACGGATCTTGAGTTAATTTGGTTTTTCTCTTTAAGGCGGTAGGACCATAAGGATGATAGAAACAGGGACTCTGGCTCTATGACAAGTTTTAAGAGGAAATAGAGAGGTTGTATGAGACCACAGAGACGTAAGATAAGAATTAAAAATTCTGGTTTCTCTGTG
>DAOUSS010000043.1 GCA_030627085.1 Candidatus Stahliibacteriota bacterium
ATCTCTCATCCCTTCTCTCTCATCTCTCATCCCTCTTCTCTCTTCCCTCTCCCCCCTACTGCCTACTGCTCTTTCATAAAGTACCTACCCGGCAATTGTTTTACCACTGATTTCAATTCCAGAGATAGGAGAATACCGGAGAGCCTGGAGACGGGTATGGAAAGAAACTCCGAAAGTTGGTCTATATGAGTGGCTGCATTTCCGAGCTTTTCATACACCTCTTTCTCATCTTCTGTGAGTGGTGGAAGCTCCCTCTTTGTAATTATTCTGTCTAATTTCAGGGCATCTATTATATCCTGCACACTGGTAACAGGCCTTGCTCCATCCATTATCAATTTATTTGTACCCTTTGATGTTTCCTCTGTAATATTCCCTGGAATAGCAAATATCTCTTTTCCCTGTTCAAGTGCCCACTCAACCGTTGTAAATGTCCCGCTTCGTTGTGTCGCTTCGACCACCAGTATAGCGTCAGATAGTCCACTTATTATCCGATTTCTTAGCGGGAAATTCCCTGCAAAAGGATGAGTGCCAATTGGAAATTCAGATATACATGCACCGTTTGTTATTATCTTATCTATAAGATAGACATTTTCGGATGGATAGACCCTATCTATTCCACATCCAAGAACCGCGATTGTTCTGCCATTCTCCTTTAAAGCCCCTTTATGTGCATGTGTATCAATTCCTCTTGCAAGCCCGGATACAATCGTCAAGCCCACCCTTGCAAGTTCTCGCGCAAACTTCTCTGCAACCATTTTGCCATAATGTGATGCTCTTCTGGAGCCAATTATAGCAATGGAAGGATTGTCATCCTTCAAATCACCCCGCACATACAGAAGCGGAGGAGTATAAGGAAGGCACTTTAACCGTTCTGGATAGTCATCGCTTGTAAATGGAATGAGTTTTACCCCGAGACTGTCCATAAGAGAGATGTGTTTCTTTACATCTACATTGACACACTCTCTTATATTTGTTGCTATTTCGCTGGAGGTCACAGCTTTAAGCCTCTTCCTGTCTGCTTGTATGACATCCCGGGGCGAATCGAATTTCCTCACCAGGACCTTTAGGGTTTCCTCACCCACCCCTTTGGCAAGTGAGAGTTTTATCCATGCCTCTAAGTCAGTCATCTTAACACTGAAATTTTATACTTCACCTAATAATCAAGCAGATAGTCCTGTTGCTGATGGGCAGATTATTTTTACTCTTCTGTATTTATATTCTCCAATGAGTGTTGCAGCAGATATCCTTACATGGTAATTGCTGATCGTCCCCGATATGGTTCCATCATTATTTTGCCTCCATTTTACCTTCACCAACTTAGGATTTACTGCAATGATGATATGAACATTTCCACTCTGCATATCTGCGATATCCTCTCCACTGGGCATTGCTTTTGCCATTTCTCCCCCATAATCCGTGTGTGAATGGTAATCGCCGATTACATCTATCGACATATTTTTTGTTATATTTGTCATCCTTTCAATTGCTCTCATCTTTGGTTCAGTCCACGAAAATTTCTTTTCCGCTGTCTGGGATGGAATTGCATATTCAACAAAAAATTTGTTACCCCCCTTGTAACCGAGCAAAAGGCCAAGCGTTTCTCTCTTGTAAACCTCAACAACAGAAAGAATTATTGCGAGAAATGCCCTCTCTTTTATATAGACAGTGAATTCGTCCATAACAAGATTATAAACCAATTCATTGTAAAAGTCAAGAAAAAAATGAAATCTCAAGAGTAACCCTTCTTTTCCTTTTGCTTTCTCCATTTCTCCTTAAGTTTATGCTGGGATTTGATTTTTTCTTGACAAATTGTGATTTCTATATTATACTTAATGTATCGTGAGTAAGAAGGGTTGATATCATACTGTAGTACTTGTTACCATATAGGGCTTCATAAAACTAAGGGTATCGAAACTGGGTTGACCCCATTAAATAGAAGGTTATTTAACGGGGTAAACGGTGATGAAACTCGTAACGAAACTCGAAGCTGGAAGCTTGAGACTTGAAAAATACAGTTCGCAGGTCACAGACTCGTATGAGATCCCTATGAAGGCGAGTATCGAGCATCAAAAGATCGAGCCTCGTTACGAGCATCGCTACCGATAAACGAGGGTTGTAAGGGATTACGAATTTTGTGAAAGGCACTTTGTTACCATATAAAGGGAGGGGAATTGATACTGGCAGAAGTCGCTCTGATAATAATACTTTCAAAGATCTTCTCTGACCTCGCATCCCGGGTAAAACAGCCCCCTGTTCTTGGAATGCTCATCCTGGGACTTCTCCTCGGTCCCTCAGGGTTTCATATCATTATACCCGATGAAGTCATAAATACATTCAGCGAAATCGGTGTACTCATCCTTCTGTTTATGGTAGGTCTGGAAACTAATATAAAGCCAAAAGAGGGTAAAATTGCATCGGTTATAGCAGTAAACGGGGTCCTGGTTCCGTTTCTTCTCGGCTTTCTTACAGGACTTCTCTTCCATCGTTCACTCCCGCAGAGTCTCATACTCGGCACAATACTCACTGCCACATCTGTATCGGTAACGATTATGACACTTATGGATATTGGCAAGCTAACCACACCAGAAGGCAAGATAGTCCTTGCTGCTGCCATAATAGACGATGTCATCGGGATAATATTCCTGACTATTATACTGTGTGTGGTGGGAACAGCAATATCTCCCTGGATTATGATTCTCAAACTTATTGGATTTTTTGTTGCCGCCTATCTTGTGGGGCTGTTTTTCCTTTTGGTATTTGGATGGGCTGAAAGGTTAAAAGCAAGAGAAGCAGTCCTTGCCATTGCATTTGGAATGATGTTAATCTACGCCTTTATGGCAACAAATCTCGGGATTGCAGCAATTACAGGAGCGTATATAGCTGGATTTATATTGAGGCGAACAAAATACAAAAAAACCATATTATCCGGTATGGATACCATAGGACATTCCATATTTATCTGTTTTTTCTTTGTAGATATCGGTCTCAAAACCAATTTGGCTGCAATAGGAGGAAATTATTTCTTCCTGATTATATTTATACTGTGTGCGATAGCAGGGAAACTAGGAGGCTCACTCATAGGAACAAGTGTAACACATTTAAAACCGAAAAGGGGAGTAAGGGTAGGTATAGGTATGATTCCAAGGGGAGAGGTGGCACTTGCGATTGCCTCTATAGCACTATCCCAGGGGCTCATCCAGCAAGCTGATTTTTCATCTGTCGTGGTAATGGTAATAGTATCCGCGCTTATTACACCGGTACTTCTTAAATGGTCATTTAGAGAAAGGGCGTGAAGATGAAACTTACAAGAAGGGAATTTATAAAAATGCTTTCAATTACTCCCTTCCTTCTATCAAGTATAGGAAAAGGAGAGGGGAGAAAAGAGGCATATTACTACAAACAATTAGGGAATAATAAAGTGCAATGTTTGAATTGCCCCCATCAGTGCGTCCTATCCCCTGGACAGAGAGGAATCTGTCGTGTGCGTGAGAACAAAAAAGGTAAACTGTTTACTCTTGCATATGCCAATCCCTGTGCGGTCCATATAGATCCGATAGAAAAAAAACCCCTCTTTCACTTTTTGCCACAAAGTTCTGTCTTCTCAATTGCTACTGCCGGGTGCAATTTTAGATGTAAGTACTGCCAGAATTGGAGCATATCTCAAAAGACCCCCGCGGAGACAGAAAATTATTTCCTTCCGCCACATGAGGTAGTAAGGATTGCAGAAAGGGAGAATATCCCTGTAATAGCATACACATACTCTGAACCCTCTATATTCTACGAGTATATGCTGGATACCGCAAAGATTGCCAATGGAAGAGGCATAAAAAATGTATGGGTTACAAATGGATTTTTAAATCCAGAGCCACTTCGGGAACTTTGTAAATATATAGATGCTGCAAATGTCGATATAAAATGGTTTACAGAAGACCTTTACAGAGAAATTTCTGGTGGGAGTCTAAATCCTGTGCTTTTGACCTGCAAGACACTTGTTAAAAAGAAAGTTCATCTTGAGATAACAAACCTTATTGTACCGACTCTTAATGACGATAAGAAGATGATAAGAGAACTTGTTATATGGGTAAGAGAGAATCTTGGTGCTGACATACCCCTTCACTTTTCCAGATTTTTCCCTATGTATAAACTTCAGCATCTCCCCCCCACACCGGTAAGAACACTCCAGACCGCAAGAGAAATTGCACTGAATGAGGGATTGCATTATGTCTACATTGGAAACTACCCTGGTGGTGAATGGGAAAATACCTATTGTCCAGAGTGTAAAAAACTTCTTATTAGAAGAAAGGGATTTATGATTTTAGAAAGCAATATCACTGGCGGAAGATGCAAATTCTGCAAGCATGAGATATATGGGGTATGGAAATAAATTAAATATCAAAACTCAAATATCAAAATTATACCCACACCTGCTTGCCGCAGGCAGGGATTACACAGATTTTTTTTAACACGAATTATCCAAAGGATCCATATGGACAAATCAAACAGCAGACCGAAGACATGAGACTGAAGACTAAGAATAAAACGTCTTTGGTCTATGGTCTTTCTTTTTGATATTTGATTTTTATATTCCTAACACCCGTGGTTAATGTACATTGGGGGTAATTATGCTTGATTTCAGAGAAAGGATAAAAAGGGGTGTACTCATTGCCGATGGTGGTATGGGCACTATGCTTTACTCTCTTGGTGTACCTAAGGGACACTGTTACGATGAACTTAATCTGTCAAATCCCGATATAGTAAAAACTGTGCATCGCTCTTATATTGAGGCGGGGGCAGAATTGGTAGAGACCAACACATTCGGTGCAAACAGGTTCATCCTTGAGAGATACTATGACCTTGGAAATAAGGTAAGGGATATAAACTACGGAGGAGCAAAGATTGCGAGGGCCGTGGCAGGTAAATCGCGGTTTGTTGCAGGGGCAGTTGGACCACTCACAAGACCTTATGAATCAACGCTAACCCCCTTAAAGGAAGAAAGATTGGAAATATTTAAGGACCAGATACTCCCACTGATAGATGGGGGTGTTGACATTATTATATTTGAGACGATGGCAGATATAGAAGAGCTAAAAGATGCCATTTCTGCATTGAGAGAGATAAACAAGAAATTTCCATTCATCGCTCAACTGTCGTTTATGGACGATGGAAAGACCCTCCTCGGCGTAGATGTAGTCCTGGCCGCAAGGGAACTTACAGGGGTAGAGATCATAGGTGCAAACTGTGGAAGTGGGCCTCGGGGGCTCTACAGGACAGTGAAAAGGATGAGCCACGCCACAGATGCTATCCTCTCTGTACAACCGAACGCAGGATATCCTGGTTTTGTAAATGGGAAGTTTATATATCCCGCAACCCCTGAATACTTTGCAGAATATGCCAGAAGGTTTGTGAATATTGGGGTGACAATCTTGGGAGGATGCTGTGGTACCACGCCAGAACACATAAGATGCGTGAAAGAAGCGGTATCAATAATGCGGCCAGGCCCTCGCAAGTTGGTAACTATAAAAATGCCCAAAAAAGTAAAAAGAAAAGAGGTGGCTATCTCTACGTCACTCAAGTCGAAACTGAAGAAGAAGTTCGTTTATACAATGGAGATAGATCCTCCAAGAGGAGTGCAACTGGATAAGGAACTCACTATGGCGAGATTATTCAAAGAACTTGGAGGTGATGCAATAAATATCGCCGATAATCCAATGGCAAAACTTCGTATGAGTCCTATCCCACTTGCCTACTATGTGAGAAATGAGATAGGACTTGACTGTATACTTCACTTCACCTGTAGGGATAAAAACATACTTGCGCTCCAGTCGGAACTTCTCGGAGCCTACGTACTTGGCATAGAAAATATCCTTGCGCTTGCTGGAGACCCCCCATCTGTGGGAGATTATCCATTCGCCGTAGCAGTATTTGAGATAACTGCAAAGGAGCTGGTAGGGATGATACATTCACTCAATAAGGGATACGACAGGCTCGGGAATCCACTTCTTGGCCACACCAACCTCTTTGTGGGCATTGCCTCACCCATAAAAGATGTTGAACCTCAGAGGATATGGGAAAAGATAAATGTTGGAGCGGGTTTCATACAGACACAACCAGTATTTGACATAGACCTGCTTCGAAAATTTATATCCTTCAATTTTGGGATTCCTGTTATAGCAGGACTCCTTCCACTCCATTCAATAAGACAAGCAGAGTATTTTGCAAATGAGGTCCCGGGCATATATATTCCGGAAGAGATAATAAAGAGGATGAGAAAGGGAGAGAGCGGGATAGACATTGCAAGAGAACTTCTCTCAGAGATAGAAAAGTTATGCCAGGGTGTATGCATAATGCCGGGAAGAAGATATGAACTCATAAGAGAACTGATGAAATAATATGAAAGAAACTCCACCCCGCACCTATGCATAGGTGCGGGGCAGGAAAGTCGCAGAGATAAATCAAAAATCAAAAATACCTGCCTACCGCAGGCAGGCATAGGTCAATGCAAAGTTATAAACACCAATATCACAAATCAGACGAATAGTCGAATAAAAAAGCAATTCAAGGCTTTGTTCGTGTAATTTGAGATATTCGTGCAATTTGTGCTAAACGTTTCGGATTTCGAACTTTTAGGAGGGGGGGTACAAATGCAAACATATGCCTATGGTTTTCCAAGACTGGGCAAAAATAGAGAGTATAAAAAAATCATAGAAAACTACTGGAAAGGAAGGAGTTCAGAGGATGAACTCCAGATGAATATCAATTGGCTCGATAAAGAGAGATTGTCAACCTATAAGGAATATGTAGATAAGTTTCCTGTAGGAGAAATGACACTTTATTGTAACATGCTCGACACTGCTATCATGGTAGGGCTTTATGATTGCAAAGACCTGCATGGATACTACTCCCTTTGCAGGGGAAAGAATGCATTAAAACTAACTAAGTGGTTCAACACCAATTATCACTATCTCGTCCCGGAATTTGCGGGGTTTTCGCCGTCTAATTTTACTATGAGATGGAATAAGCCAAAGGAGGCCCTCCAGGCCCACAAAAAGGGCATCCCGTACCTTATAGGTCCATTTACATTCCTGAAGCTCTCCAAAGGAATCCCAGAGAGGCGGTTTGGTGATTATCTCTTCAACCTTATAGATGTGTATAAAGAGATAATCCGTGATTTTGACGAGGTGCACATTGACGAACCTGCGTTTGTGACAGATATTAGCGAAAAAGATATCAAATTTATAAAGGATGCTTACAAGAGACTTGACACAGGAAACATTTGTCTGTTTACATACTACGACAGCGTTGATTTCCTGAATGTCTTATACGAACTACCCGTAAAGGCTATCGGGCTCGATTTCCTTAGTAGCGAAGGGAATCTAAAATATATTGAAAAACATGGCTTCGTAAGCGATAAGTATCTTATTGCTGGTATTGTAGATGGCAGAAATGTCTGGAAAACAGACATCGAGTGGGCAACCAATCGCTTAAAACATATCTCTAAATTTTCTCGCAATCTTGTGGTTTCCAATTCATCTCCACTCTATCACCTACCCATAACTATAGAGGGAGAGAAATTACACAGAAGGCTCTTAAAAAGACTTGCCTTTGCAAAGGAAAGGCTATATGAGTTAAAGCTAGTTGCATCCTGCCTTGAAGGAGATTATAATGAGGATTACAATGCCGTGGTAGATGATTTTGGAATGAATAAGAAAGTGAGAGTGTGTGTAAAAAATCTCTCTCCAAGGGATTTTGAAAAGGAGATCCCCTATCCTGAAAGGGCCACAAGACAAAAGAAACTTCTCTCCTTTTCCCTCTTTCCCACCACCACTATAGGAAGTTTTCCTCAGACCAAGGAGATCAGGGAGAAAAGAAAGGACTTTAAGAGAGGCGATATCTCAAAAGAGGAATATAACTCCTTTATAAGAGAAAAGATATGCGATGTAATTAGGTTTCAGGAGGATTCTGGCCTGGATGTGCTGGTTCATGGAGAATTTGAAAGGACGGATATGGTCGAGTTCTTTGCCTTAAAATTGCGGGGAATTGCGACGACAAAGAATGGTTGGATTATCTCTTACGGCACAAGAGGCTACAGACCCCCAATAATCTACGGAGATATCTCAAGGCCGAAATCCATGTCTGTAGACGAGATAACTTTTGCACAGAGCCTTACAAAAAAGCCTGTAAAGGCGATATTAACAGGACCTATTACTATGATTGCATGGAGTTTTGTGAGAGAGGATGTTCCCATAAGAGAAGTTGCCTACCAGATTGCACTGTGCCTTAAGGACGAAATAAAAGACCTTGAAAGAAGCGGAATAAGAATAATACAGATAGATGAACCAGCATTCAGGGAGAGGGCACCAATCAAAAGAAGGAACTGGAATGAATACTTTGACTGGGCAATAAAATCCTTTAGACTTGCCTCTAAATCAAATCCCGAAACTCAGATACATACACATATGTGCTACTCAGAGTTTGGAGAAATCATCGATGAGATTAAAGAGTTAGACTTCGATGTAATCTCAATTGAGGCAACCAGAAGTAAGGGTGATATAATAAGATATTTTAAGGAGAGAGGATTCAACAGACAAATAGGTCTCGGCGTATGGGATGTCCATTCTCCGGATGTCCCCACGGTGGAGGAAATGAAGAAAATAATCAAAAAGGCAATGAAGTTTATTCCGAAGGAGAATCTATGGATAAATCCCGATTGTGGACTCAAGACCAGGGGCTGGAAAGAGGTGGTTCCCGCTATAGAGAACATGGTAAAAGCAGCGAAGGCGCTACGGGATGAATTACATTAAGGACCCGACCCTCTTCGTGGTACCTTGTGGTTTAAGTAATGTATGATTTTTTTGATATCTTGGGCTGGAAGTTTAAAAATTGGGGCTACGAGCTCAATTTCGTCACGCACAGGTCGTAACTTAAACAGGATTCTTCTAAAATCTCTGTTTATGCAAAACTCGATTAAAACAAGGCAAAGTCCTGTTATCAAAAAGCCATCTGCTAAATTTGTTTCGCTGAAGAATGGAACGATTATAAAGTCCCTCACATATTTAAACACAAAACAGTCAAAAAAGTTTCCACAAAATCCTCCAATAATAAGTGCAAACGAAATATAAGTCAGTTTATTCCTCCTGAATTGTATCCAGTAAAATCTATAGAAGAGTTGTAGTAGAAAGAGAATACACACTACGAATAAGATAATAAGCCACCTCTGGTATTTGATAACATTAAACAGCCCAAATAGATAACCACTACTTTTGTTTAATTTTACTCCAAATCCAACAAGGGGGCCATTTCTAAATGTGAAATCGGGCTGACACAGAAAAACCCACCATTTTGTGGCTTGATCCACAAAAAATACGAAAAT
>DAOUSS010000154.1 GCA_030627085.1 Candidatus Stahliibacteriota bacterium
GTAATTCTTGATTCTTTTGGAAGATGTACGTAAAACCCATTCGGGTACTCCTTGAAAATAAAATCCACAAACTCTGAAACTGCCTTATTTTCAGATCTACCGCCTTAAAGAGAAAAACCAAATTAACTCAAGATCCGTATGGAAAAGTTCCCATCCGTCACCCGATGGATTCACCCCCTATTTTGGAGTCCACAGAGTAACACGTTTCTGTTACTGGCCTATCTTTGTGTGCTCCCTGCCCCGCACCTATGCATAGGTGCGGGGTGAATGTTCTCTGTGGTTTATTCATAAATTATACATAACTGGTTAATTTATACAACCATTTGTATTCCCCAATCCCATTTGCGTTTACGCTTTATTGTTCCCTCTGTTTGGGATTATATCACAATTTTCGCAGTTTGTCAAGTGTTTTTTTAATAAAATCAAGGGTTTTCGCATTTTTTTTTACTTTTTATACTAAAAATCAGGAAATACCCTCCTTCGTTGATACTCCTATGAAAGTGTAAAACACGAATGTGGTATGTTTTTCCTTGACCTTGTTCACTTTCTGTGTTACAATAGTCATTAGTCAGTAGGAATTGGGTACTGGTCATTAGGTTATTAGGTGATTGGGTCATTGCTTTCAGTACTTTAATAACCCAGCAACTCAATAAGCCAAAGACGCAATATATCCGTGTAATCTGTGGCTTATTTTTGATTTGATATGAGAAAATTCTGGTTTATCAGTAAGCCGCAATACAAGATTCGTGAAGGGAAGAAGGGCTTAAAGGAAACATATGATTTTCTGGCACCCAATTACGATTACTCGAAATACCTATTTTGCACAAGATGGATTGAAAAAGCAGAGGAGAAGATTGTAAATAAATGGCTGGGTGAGCTTTCTTCGCCTGTAATTGATGTTGGTTGTGGTACTGGAAGATATGCTGTAAAGATTGCTGGAATGGGTATAAGCGTTATTGCGCTCGACTTGAGTTTAGAAATGCTTAAAATGGCAAAAAAGAAAAAAGGAAATAAGATTCTACCTGTCCTTGCAGATGCAGAATGCTTACCTTTGAAGGCGGATTCATGTGGGAGTGTCATCTGCACCCTTGCATTTAACCATCTTTTTAGTCCTGTCTCTGCGGTATACGAATTCAGAAGGGTGTTGAAAAAGACCGGGATATGTATAATGAGTTCGTTCAATAAGGCTCTTCTTAGAAGATTTAAACAGAAACTGAACCTGCCATATGCGTATATGCCATTTAGAACAGAGAATTGTGGTCCCACCCTCATTTATGAGGTAGGACATAATGAGGAAGAATTAAAGGGGTTGTTTCAAAAAGCTGGCTTCCGTATTAAGGCAATAGAATTTTGTCCTGTTCCCATTAGCAAACTTAGAATATTCCGTAAGCTCACCCTATTATTTATATTTAAACTGGGGTTTTACGGTGAGGAAACTCGTAACGAGCCTCGAAGCTGGAAGCTTGAGGCTGGACAAATACAGTCCGCAGGATCCGTTGCACAGCATCCGTATGGAACGGAGGCGAGCATCGAGCATCAAAAAATCGAGCTTCGTTACGAGCCTCGATACCAATAAACGGGGAATGTAAGGGATTACGAATCTTGTGAAAGGCTCACTTGCATAAACAAGGGGAGATGGAGAAAATCCATGGGATCCGTATGGATATAAAAGGGAAGGTTAAGCGGTATAATATGGTAGAAATTGACGGCAATTATTTAGAGGGTGGTGGGCAGATTGTAAGAACCGCTATCGCCCTCTCCTGTATAACAAAGCAGTCCGTCCATATATATAATATAAGGGCAGGACGGGAAAAGCCGGGGCTACGACCACAACATCTTGCCGGTATAGAGGCCGCCTTAAGAATATCAGGTGGAAGGACTGAGGGGTTGCGTATTGGTTCAGTGGATATCACGTTCGTCCCGGGTGAGATAAGAGGGGGCAACTATATTATAGATGCCAAGACTGCAGGTGCAATCACCCTTATCCTCCAGACACTTGTGCCCATCGGGATATACGCAGATTCTCCCTCTCTATATGAGATAAAAGGTGGAACCGCTGTGCCCTTCAGCCCGACCATTGAGTACTTCAGGCACATATTCGGTTATTTTCTTAGACTAATGGGTATAACAATATCTGTGGATGTAAGAAGGCATGGGTTTTACCCCAGAGGTGGTGGTATATGCAGGGTGAAGGTTTTCCCAGCCAAACTTAAACCTATAAAATTGACTGAGAGAGGAAATCTAATCGAAGTTAATATAATATCCATATCCTCTTCCATCCTTGCCCCATCAAAAGTAGGAGAGCGGATGATAGAGGGTGCAAGGGACATTTTCCCTGAAGCGACTACTGCCTTCTACTATGTGAACTCCCAAGACGCAGGCTGTTTTGTACATACAAATGCGAAATTTACAAATAGTATAATAGGAGCAGATGGACTTGGTAGAAAAGGTAAGAGAGCAGAGGTTGTAGGAATAGAATCAGGTAAGGCGTTAAAGAAAGCTATAGAAAGGAGTGCACCTCTTGATAGATGGATGACTGATCAGATAATACCATATCTTGCGCTTGCAGCCTATGAAACGGGGAAGGAGGTAAAAATAAAAATACCAGAACTTACAAGACATGCCCAAGCCAATATTTGGGTTGTAAAAGAGTTCCTTCCAGTGGATTTTAAGGTAGAGGAAGATATCCTTAAATGTTGAATTAGTAGACATAGAATTTTCCATTAAAAAGGCAAGGTTCAAAAACATAAGAACACCCTATAAGGATTTGATAGGCTTACATGCGAAATAAAACTGCCCTTTCCGCTTCTATAAGGTTTTTTATCCCAACCTTTGCGAGATTCATGAGTTTCGTAAGTTCGTCTACCGTATATGGTCTTTTCTCACCAGTGCCCTGTAGTTCCACAATATCAAGATTTTCAGTCATTACTATGTTCATATCAACATCAGCAGTTGAATCTTCCTCATAGGTGAGATCAAGCATAGGCACTCCATTTACTATACCCACACTTATCGCTGCCAACAGTGAGTGAGTAGGTGAGCGCTCAAGCAATCCCTCAAATATCATATATTGACAGGCAGTGTAATATGCGACGAATCCTCCTGTTACACTTGCGGTTCTCGTACCACCATCTGCCTGGATAACATCGCAGTCGATTATTATGGTGTATCCATCAAGGATAGAAAGATTACTTATACTTCTTAAAGAACGTCCTATCAACCTCTGTATCTCATATATTCTTCCTCTGGAGCGTTCTCTCTCTATTCTTTGCCTTGCACTTCGGGGTAACATTCCATATTCCGCAGTTACCCATCCCTTTCTGGAATTTCTAAGAAAGGGAGGCACTCTTTCCTCAACCGTTGCAGTGCATACGACCTTCGTTTTGCCCATTTCAATGAGGCAGGAACCCTCTGCATCTCTAATATAGTCCTTCGTTATTTTTACCTCTCTCATCTGATCTGCTGACCTTCTGTCTTTTCTCATACCCACTCCTTACACCTTTCTGAAACAACCACAAAGAACACAAAGATTTCATAGAATGTAACCAAGACCAAACATCTTAACTCCTGTAGTCGCTGGTCTTAGGTCTTTATTTTTGAATTTTAATTTGTCATTTCTTGCCCCGTGGAATGAGACTTTGTATTCCACAGGGTGAACATTTTGATATTTGATTTTTTCACTGAATACTTAATTATACCACTGAATCGCAGTAATGTCAAGTTTTTTCTGATCAGAAATATGGAGTGCGTCACTATCCGTGGTTCTCTAACACTTTTTCCTTGAATTGCATAGGAAAGTATAAAACACGAATATCATTTACCCTGTTAGATAACTGCATATCTAACAGAGCAGGTTAACAAATTGCACGAATTTCTTTTATTTTTGAGATGTTTTTATGTTGTTTGTGTGCATTCGATTGATTTGTGTAATTCGTGGTGTCTTTTTTCTTGACATTTCTTGAAAATTGGTATATAATGTTTTTGCGGTAGTATCAAATAGAATATGAAAAGCCACAGAGGTCACAGAGTAAGATTTAATTCTCTGTGCTCTCTAAATAATGACTTAGGTAATTTCACAGGGGTTTTAAGAGATTGGAAGAGATTCCTTTTTCTAAAAATATCTTTTTCTCTTAGATTCTCTTTCAATCCCTGTTTTTAACTGATAAACTTCAACGTAGAAAAGTTAAAAGATGGAATAAAGAAATTGGTTTTATAGAGAGATCACAGAGGGAAGGGGTGAAAATCTCCTGTCCACAGGATTCTTCGAACGATTCTTTATTACTCTATAATCCTCTGTGCTCTCTGTGGTTCGAAGAATGCTGTGCATTAGATTTTTGACAATACTGTTAAGTATTAAAGACATCCTATAAAGATCAGGATGTCTGATTAGAAAGATTAAAAA
>DAOUSS010000335.1 GCA_030627085.1 Candidatus Stahliibacteriota bacterium
ATAATATCTCTGGCTCCCCACCAGTCATGGCTCACATATACAAGTGCCTTCTTGGGTACAAACAGTCCACCCCGGTAATAAGTGTAACATTTTCCTAAGTAGTCTCGAAGAGCAGGTAATGCATTGTCTTCGGGAGGTCGCATCATACTTACCCAGATTTCAGGACCATCGTTACTACCCCACGTATGGTAATCATAAAGACCATTTTCATCCCTATCACTGAAACTTCCGTCAAGATCCTCATAATAGAAAGGAAGCGTAGTCCCCTCTGGAACATAGTCAGCTTCCCATTTCGCGTAAGGCAAAAGTCCTACAAGAACTGCTCCAGTGATGGTCTCACTATTATAAAGATCAATGATAAATGATCTCAGATCCGTCTCGTTATCCCAAATTCCGTGATATACCAGAAGTGTAACATTGCTAAACAATGTAGTTACGTCGTTTACATATTGCAAAAGTTGTGGTTGAATACTATCGTATACCGCTTCATCAACGATGATAGCTACCTTTTCTGTAAGGGAACGACTTGCGGTGTCAACATTGAAATCCCACGACTCAGATCGTGGACCTGCCCCATTTTCATTATGACCTCTCACCCACCAGGTATAAGTATTACCATCCAATAATATGCCAATTGGTATCATATACTCCGTTGCTTCAATCCGAGCACTATCAATTTGTGTAGTTCCACAGAAAATTCTTACCTCATAGTCATCAGCGCCTAATAAGGGCCTCCAGGCTAAAGTAGTGGTAGTAGTTCCCACTATCCAGCCGTCCAGGGGAGAAAGTAGCGTTGGTTTTGGAGGACAACCGCTCACATTAACTGTAAAACGCCACTCCCCCCCTTGATCACCCCACTCTATCTCACCGGGACCTATGGAGTCACCTGCCCAGACAAACCATCGGTGTAGGTATCCATCCCATAGTGTACTATCAAGGACTTGATAATCAGAGACTCTTGGAAATTCACAGATTATGTTAACTCCTGGCCAGTTGCCGGAATCCGCATAGACCTGGACACAATAGCACTCTGCTCCAGAGACATCTGTCCAATCCAAGATAGGAGTCAAGGTAGAGATTGTCGTGTCGTTTGGCGGGTAAATAATCTCAGGTGCGGGAAGGCGTACCTTCAAATATGGACTGACTATCGTGAAGACTCCCTCGGCTATGATGTCGCTAAAACCGTCTTTATAGCGAGCTCGTACAAACCATGTATAGGTAATACCTTTTGACAATCTACCCTCAGGGACCGAGTGTTGTGAAGTTCTTGGCCATGCTTCGACTACCGGAAGACCGTCTTTCTGAACCTGGACATAATAGTAACTTGCGCCAGAAATATCCTGCCAGTCCAATATTGGAGTGGTTGTAGTTATTGCTCTTGGAACCTCCGATGGAGTCAATATTTGGGTGGATTCTGTAACAATTGTCTTGGATAGCGATGGCTCTATTTGCTGAGGACGCGGTGGTTTTATAGAACCAATGTTACTGGAGGCAAAAATAATAAATAAAAAGGTC
>DAOUSS010000137.1 GCA_030627085.1 Candidatus Stahliibacteriota bacterium
AAGTTTAGCATAAATATGATGTTAATACAAGATAAAAGTTAAAAAACAGGTTAAAATTTGACATTACAGAATATTATACCAGGAGGTTCAAATGAAAAAGTTTCTGATTATGGCTTTCATCATAATAAGCTTGGTTGCCTTTTCCAGTGCTCAAGCTGTCGAAGTTACCCTGCGATTGGGTCAGGGGGGACTTCGTGAGGATCGCGCACCGGATAGTGTATTAGGTGGTGGCCAACTTGCTGTGGATGTTAAGCTGGGTGAGCGTCCTATTGCCATTTCAATTTCCCAGGAATACCACAAAAAAGACCCCGTTGCAGATTCATCCTATGAAATAGGTAGTTTGGTTGCCATAATGTCCTCTATATGACACAGGTGGTCAAAGAGAGGGCAAATGTCTTCTTGGGAGGCGGAATTGGCGGACTTAGTGCCCCCAGAATCGGTGATCCCGGGACTATGGAAAGAGGCTTCCTGTTCGACCTCGTCGGTGGAGTCAATGTCAAACTGTTCTGGAAGATAGGGGTTTATATCGAAGGCAAGTACATTTACTGCAAGAAGACAATCAATGGCATCAAGGTAATCGATTTCAGCAATCCGGGCGCCTTAGTAGGTATTTCCCTTAATTTTGGCTGGTGAGCAGGTAGGGACAGGGCTTGACTTCGGCGAGCATTTCGTCCCGAGGCTCAATACCGAGGGGCTCAGTCGAGTCGTCCCTGTCCGAAAGCGGACTTCGTGCTCTTCGTGTCTTCGTGGTAAGGTCTGTTTCTCTTCCAATCCCTGTTACATTTGACTTTATCTTTTATGTAGGCACAAATTCAATTTGTGCAAATCAGTGCAATCAGTGTTCATCCCGTTAAATAACATAGAAATAAACGCTGGAGTGATTACTAAAACGATTTTATTTAATGGGGTAAATCTGTCACCGCCTTTGGCGGGATTCCGCTATCGGCAGGATGTCCAATTTTGTCTCGACATTTCATAAAATTAGGGGTAAGATAATAAAAAGGAATATATACTTGTCTCCCCACGGCAGGCGGGCGAATTTGGATTCGGATCTAACACGTTATATGAAAAATCGCTCCACAAATGGAGGAATGGGAAAAAATCATTTTGGTACTGTCAAAAATAATATGAAAGGATATGAAAGAAACCACAGAGGGCATTCACCCCGTTAGATAGTATCCCATTAGATAGCAAGCATCTCACGGGACAAGAACATCTAACGGGGCAGGGAGTAAATTTAATTCTCTGTGCTCTCCAGACACTGTCTTACATGATTTAACAGGGATTGTAAGAGAACTTAAGAGAAAAGAAACAAAAAAGAAACAATAAATCTCTTTCAATCTCTTCAAATCCCTGTTTTAACTGATAAATTTCAATGTAGAAAGACCAAAAAATGGAATAAAGAGGTTAATTTTGTGAGAGGTCACAGAGGGGAGGGACAAAGATCTTTCATAAATCTTTAATGAATCAAAGTCTCTGTGCTCTCTGTGGTTAGGTTTTTGACAATACCTAACTTAATCTAAGGAGGTATATATGGCGAAAGAAAAGTTTGAGCGTAAAAAGCCGCATATAAATATAGGTACCATAGGGCATGTAGACCATGGAAAGACTACATTGACATCGGCTATCACAAAGGTGCTTGCCCCGAAAGGGTTTGCAAAATTTACTGCTTTTGATGAGATTGACAAAGCACCGGAAGAAAAAGCAAGAGGTCTAACTATTCAGCTATTTCATGGTGAGTATGAAACAGACAAGCGTCACTATGCACACATAGATTGCCCCGGACATGCCGACTATATCAAAAATATGATTACCGGCGCGGCACAGATGGACGGTGCCATACTTGTGGTTTCAGCCGCTGATGGCACACAGCCCCAGACAAGGGAGCATATTCTTCTCGCACGACAGGTGAATGTACCTGCAATAACAGTGTTTATGAATAAAACAGATCAGGTGGATGACCCTGAAATTCTCGACATAGTGGAACTGGAAGTAAGAGAGCTTCTCACAAAATACAACTTCCCTGGGGATGAGATACCTATAGTAAAAGGAAGCGCATTGAAGTGTCTTGAATGTCCAACGCCCGATTGCGAAGATTGCAAACCAATATTAGAACTTATGAATGCAATAGATGAATACATTCCCACCCCGGAGAGAGATATTGACAAGCCATTCCTTATGTCTGTTGAGGATGTATTCTCCATAACAGGTAGAGGAACCGTGGCTACTGGAAGGGTAGAAAGGGGGAAATTGCACGGGGGTGAGGAGGTTGAGATTGTGGGCTTCAAACCTACAAAGAAGACGGTTGCTACATCGCTTGAGATGTTTAGAAAGATCCTTGATGAGACCGTTGCAGGTGATAATATAGGTATACTGCTCAGAGGAGTGGAAAAAGACGAGGTTGAGAGAGGTATGGTTATCGCAAAACCGGGTAGTATAACTCCACATACAAAATTCAAGGCACAGATATATATATTGACAAAAGAGGAAGGTGGTAGACATACTCCATTCTTCAACGGTTACTCCCCACAGTTCTATTTCAGAACGATGGATGTGACAGGACATATTGAGCTTCCAAAAGGTGTTGAAATGGTTATGCCGGGAGATAATGTAGAATTGAATTGTAGTCTTATATCTCAGGTAGCAATGGAAGAAGGTATGAGGTTTGCGGTAAGGGAGGGGGGCAGAACGGTTGGGGCTGGTGTTGTGACGAAGGTCATAGCGTAAACTTAACTGGTAGACCAAGATTAGTGCACAGGACGTAAGAGCTATACTACATATATTGTCTTGTTTGCTTTCGCCGCCTGTGGGTATAGAAATACACACCAGAGGCGGTGATATTTGGAATATTCATTTCTTACATACAGTAAGATTATGGCAGAGAAGATTCGTATAAGACTAAAGGCTTACGACCACACACTGCTGGACCGCTCTTGTAAAGAGATAGTTGAAAATGTAAAAAGAACAGGGGCAAGGGTATCTGGACCTATACCGTTACCAGTTGATCGCAGCCTGTATACAGTTTTGAAGTCCCCACATATAGATAAAAAGTCCCGAGATCAGTTCGAGCTGATAATACACAAAAGGCTGCTTGACATATACGAACCAACAGAGAAGACCATGGATACTCTGCGTAAACTCAATCTACCTGCAGGTGTGGATGTTGAGATAAAGGTATAGAGTTCTGACTGGCTATACTGGACTCTGTTCCCGAATTAGAAATTTTCTATATTTCCTTAAGTTTATGCTATTTTAGGACATGAAGGCTATTCTCGGTGAAAAGATGGCAATGACCCAGATCTTCGACGACAAGGGGAATGTTATACCTGTAACGGTCGTGAGATGCAATGGCACTATTGTTGTGGGTATACGCACCAAAGAAAAGGATGGTTATAATGCAGTCGTATTGGGATATGGAGTGGCAAAACATCCCAATTTGCCATATGGTGGAATCTTCAAAAAACTGAACATAGCTCCTGTGAAGATTATGAAAGAGATAAGAAGGGAGAATACAGAGGGAATAAACATCAGGGATGTTATGACTGTTTCCCAGTTTAAGGTCGGTGAAATGGTATGTGTAACAGGTATATCAAAAGGTAAGGGATTCCAGGGACCTATAAAGCGGTGGGGATTCACTCGTGGTCCTATGAGCCATGGCTCTAAGTCGCATCGTGTCCAGGGGTCTATAGGTTCCAGTGCTGACCCTGGAAGGGTCTGGAAGGGCAAAAAAATGGCAGGAAAGACTGGAGCAGATAAGGTTACATTGAAGAACCTCTCCATCGTAAAAATAGATGAGGATCAGAATCTTATATATCTTAAGGGAACTGTCCCGGGAATAAAAGGTGGTTTTCTTGTCATAAAAGGTTAAACTTGCTTGAATATCAGCCACAGAAACACCCTGTTTTTCTGTGGCTTTATACCTAATTTTATTATGGGAATAAATGTGTATTCAAAAGATGGCAGTATCGTAGGAAAGAGAAAGCTTTCCCCTTCTGTATTTGAGCAAGAGATAAACAATACCCTCATCTCTGAAGTTATAAGGGCATATATGGCAAACGCAAGGCAGGGAACTGCGTCGGCCAAGAAACGAGGGGAGGTAAGAGGAGGAGGCAGAAAGCCCTGGCGTCAGAAACATACAGGAATGGCAAGAGCAGGTTCAATAAGGTCCCCAATATGGAGAGGTGGCGGTGTAACCTTTGGTCCAAAACCGAGAGACTACAATATAGACATACCTAAAAAGAAGAAGAGACTTGCACTCCTCTCTTCTCTTTCACTTATGGCAAAGAATGGCAAGATCCTCATCATAGATGAGATTACAATAGAGCATCCAAAGACAAAGATATTTTACGATATGCTGAAAACTTTTGGTGTTAAGGAGAGTACAAAGTTACTCTTTACTCTGGAAAAGACCAATACCAATGTGTATAAATCTGGTAGAAATATTCCCGGGGTGAGCTTTATCACTGCAAGTGACCTGAACGCATTGGCAGTTCTCTCAGCAGACACAATAATATTTTCCTTAAAAGGGCTTCTTTCACTGGAGGAGAGACTTGGATAAGAACGCAAGAAATATAATAATATCACCCCTTCTCACAGAGAAGGCGTTGAAACTCAAGACAGAAACCAACAGTTACACCTTCTGGGTCCATCCTGATGCGAATAAAATTGAGATAGGCAAAGCAATTGAGGAGCTCTTTAAAGTAAGACCTTTAAAGGTGAGAACATTCAATCTCATGGGTAAGCCAAAAAGACTTGGTCGTTGGACAGGCAGAAAGGCGAAAAAGAAGAA
>DAOUSS010000014.1 GCA_030627085.1 Candidatus Stahliibacteriota bacterium
TCCCCGAACGCCCATATCCCCTTTATATCGCCAACTACCACATCGAGTCTTCCATCTCCATCGATGTCAGAGAAACTCGGAATATTTGTGTGTGTGGGGGAATCAAACCAGAGCTTCTTTGGCCAGTTATCGTAAATGGTGCCATCGGAATGGAGCAGGAAGAGATTTCCCCTTTGGGTGGCAAATGTGACCGCAAGCAAACTATTATTGTCAATGTCGCCTATTGCGACATCACTCTGGATAGGCTCACCGATGTCCACGGGGAAACCCGGAAGATTTCTGACAACCCAGTTCCAGACTGGCTTTGACTTATCAAATTCTTTCCATGATAGATACCATGCATAGAGAGAGTCGTTCCTTGATGCAACGACAATGTCCAGCGTGTCATCCCCATTGACATCTCCTATTGCAGGTGATGAGGTGGACCAAGAATCGCCGGGTCTTTTGGCTAAGAATCCATCTGGATTTACAACACCCGTTCCGTCCCCGTTGAATGCATATACAAACCCATTTACACATGCAATCACAATCTCCAGTTTACCGTCATTATCAATATCACCGAGTGCCGGTGCACCTATGACACCACAATTTGAGGCATCTTCTCCAAGTGAGTCCATCATGAGTGGAAAGCCACTCACGGCCGTGCCATCTCCATTGAATGCATACACCCTGTTGAGAGGAGACCAGGGAGCCGATACGACCTCAAGTTCACCATCATTATCTATATCTCCAGCCGCTGGAGAGCCACTCCCTCCGCAGTAGACGGGAAAGCCGGGAACGACTGTGCCATCATAGTGCCAGGCATAGAGACTGTCCGAACCCACGACCACCTCAAGACCGGGATATGAACGGTCGAGATTACAGATGAGGGGGGAGGAGACATTTCTATTGGCGAGCGATTTTGGCCAACCAGAGAGTAATTGTGGGCTTGTCTCCTCAAAGACCCAGGGAGAATATCCGGATTCATTCCTTGACGAGTCCACTGTTGTAACCACATAGTAGTATCCAGTTGCGGGAGAGAGACTGTCATCATTATAGTAGGTGGTTCCAGTGATTGGGATCTTGTTCAACTTAGCGTATGGACCTCCGGATGTAGAACTTCTGTAAACATTATAACCATATATATCTGCTGCAGTTGATGAGTTCCATGAGAGTTCTATCGAAGTAGAATAAGGCATTGTGGATAGTTCTGATGGGGGAGTCGGTTTTTGAAGGTCAAAGTTGTGAACCCATTCACGGTTATATTTATCGTTTATTGTTATTCTAAAAACCTTGCCAGAGGGAATTGACTCCCAAATGAGAATCTTAAACCAGAAGTCGCCATTTGTTTTTTCCGACTCAGAGGATATAGTGCCAAAGGGGGTAATATCATTGGTTATTATAATAACAGGGTCGGAACAGCTTAAATAAGCATAAACATTATTTGCATCTCCTAATCCATTGTTTCTTAAAGTCGGTTGAAGGGAATACATCTTCCACACTCCACTCACATATTCAAATCTGAGACGATGTCTTGAGTGCAGAAGAGAAGGGCAAAAGACCTTCAGGGTGAATTCGTCGTGCCACGTGCCTATGGGAATTTCAGTATTGATCTCAATATCGAATGTGAGGTTATGGTCATCAGGAGAGTTGGTGGACACGTTGAATAGAAAGTTAACTGTCCCAGTACCTCCTTGTGATATATTACTGATGTAATCTAAACTATCTATAATTGTGGTAAAAGTATCAGATGTAGAAAGTGTTGTATGAACTCCATAAACGGTTCCGACACCTGTATTCTTCAGCGTAACCGAAAGCTCGATGGTTTCCCCTGCCTCTATTTTACCATTATTGTTACCGTTACTCGCTCCCTCCCCATCGTCGTCGATCTGGGAACCGGAGTAACATATATAAGGGTTAGATGCAGGTGTTACTTGGCAACTACCTTCGTAAGGGATGAAGTTATGTTTAGTTACAGTGACACTGATTTCGCCGACAGACTCGGGTGTAAAGGAGAAGGTGATTTCACCATCTGCACCTGTGAACCCGTATGCGTAATCTTCGTCTTCTTTCAGGATACAGACTTTTGCATCCTGGACGGGAACCTGTATCCAGCCCTTATATGGGTCATATGGGTACTTCCACTTCCATCTTTTTACGCTAACAGTGAAATTGGTGGGACCTATGGTAACCTCGGGTGGGTGATAGACGACGAACGAATCCGGCACATCCGTCCATATAGGCATCTCCGGATCACCCAAGAGAGTGTGACCAAATTGAAGCAGGCGTTGAGCAGTATTACCAACAGAATGACCGATACAGTTTAGTTTTGATAAAGCGAGTATTTTACCGGCGGGGGTCTCGTCTTGACCAAATAAAGAGTCAAAGAAGGCAACATTAAAATCCTTTCCCTCAAATGGCGCATCGTAACTGCTGCTCCCAATAAATGCAACTCCTCCTCCATCTGGATTTAAGACAAAATGCTCACCTATACAGTCATGGTCGAAAGCTCCAAGCAAACAACCCACACCATACCATACGGACGATTTATTTAGATTTGTCAAACCATCAATATCTTCCCGGTATATATGTTCATTATTCTGTACTGCTACACAATCAAACCACCCATGGTCTTCGGAAAACATCAACCCAAATCCCGAATTCATTGAATCAATGATTGCCTGTTTTGTTGCGTTTCCATACACTTCATAAAGTTTTCTCTTTGTGATGTAATCGGGAACATGGGCATCTACGGAGTCACAGAACCATTTACCAATTTTATCTATTCCCCCAACGAGTAGCATCTTGGTCTGATATCCGATAGAGGGAAACTTCTCATAATTCGTAATCTTGGTGATGAAATTAGATACCTCAACCCCTACATTTACTGGAACTCTCCCAACAAATACATCGGGATATAAATCAACACTATCCCTGTATGCCTCACCCCATCTATTGTCTCCGTCTGCATTCCAATTACCTTCGAGACACGCGTAATAGTGGTCTGATGGGATATATGTTCCGTGGAACCCACCTGTATTAACCCAGCAGAATCGAGGAGGGATTATGTCTGAATCACCACCAAGAACCACCCATACGATACCCCACTTTGAATATGCATCTATTATAAAATTCCGTATCCTTTCAGCACGGTCACAGCCGGGATAGTTTGCCTCTATCCAGGATACGGTTCTCACGACAGTAGGACACCCCTTACTGGTCTTCCATTCAGCAAGGATTTCAAATTCACTAACGAGTTCATCAGCGGTGATGATTACACACTCAACCGCACTTCCTTCTAATGAGGGAGACTTTGTTGGTGTAAATTTCTCTGTTTTAATTACAGTTGGATGAGGACTTTCAAAGATAAACGGGTTCTTTACCATATCTTTTATCATAGAACCAAAAATCTCTATTCGTCTATTGCTTTCCCTCAGAATAGGAATGGATAAATCCTCAGAAGATTCATAGCTTATTTGTATTTTTATATCGGTATAAAGCTCGATTTTTTGCGTAAGAGGATGGTATCGCAAAGGATAAACGAGAAGACTTACTACTTTATTTCCCGCAAGATAACCTTCTCCGGTGTATTCTACAGGCTGTAATGGATAAGGATGCTCTGAGTTATAAATATTCGTATCGGGTTCAACTTTTCCTTCTTTCTCTCTACCAATGAGATACGGAAACTGTACGGGAGAGATTTTGTAATCACCGTCAAGGAGTATCTTGTTTGAAGATACAATCCATACATCTCTCACTTTCGCAGCTTCTGGAATGGTTACATACACAGCTTTAACAGGTATCTCGGGTTCGCTGATTTTTGTATTAGCGGACACACCCTTTAAGGTTACAGCATCATAGCTATTTCTACGTGAAAATGTGAGGTCGGCTGTTGAAAATTGGAGTGAGACTTGGATATCTCCGGCAAATCCCAAACCTGATATACCAATCAAAGCCGACCATAAAAATATTCTCCTTGCCTTCATCTTACACCCCCCAGTAAAATCATCTTCTTTCTATCACTATAATCTCCTGCTTTAATTTCATAAAGATATACACCACCTGCAACTTGCTCACCCCTATCGTCTCTGCCGTCCCAGTGTACTGCATAAGTACCTGCTTTTTTATTTACATCTATTAAAGTTTTTACTCTTTGTCCAGCAATGTTGTAGATAATAACTTTAACTTGGCTGTCTTTAGGTAAGGTATATTCTATCTCCGTGTAGTCTTTAAAAGGGTTAGGAGTATTTTGAGAAATAAAGAACGTACATAAGGGCGTATTATCATTTTCCTCTACTCCTGTGTAATAAGTTTCGGACGCTTCAACGCTCCCCCACACATTGTATACAGAAACTGTTGCCTCCTCTATTTTTGTTCCATGTACCTCACCAAACCTACTAGCCCCCCAAGTAAAATCAATATGCGGCCTCGGGTGTATAGGGTTGTCAGGATTCCAGGATACTGGATCGATTTTTATATAATTCACCTCAGGTGGTGTAGTACCATTATAGTTATAATCCACATTGTGTTTGCAATCATAATCTACATATCTATAGTAATAGCAGAAAAGATCGTCCTTTGCCAACACCTCTACTCTGATTAAATCTAGTTCGTTGTTTGGAACCTCTACCCAAAAAATGACATCCGTACCCTCACAATGGTTTCCACCCGTTGGAGGCAGCTCCATGGAAGTCTCCATGTGTACTAAAATATGCATTGGATTCCTTGTGAGCTTTTTGTTTTCATCGCAGAGGGGGTAATCGACATCATAATCTCCTACATAGTACTTGACATCAAGATGGTCCCCACTAACATAGGCGATATAGTCGCCTGCTTCAACTTCATCATTTACACTAACCTGTGGAGTTATATGCACATATCGCATGTAATGATTAGCATTGTGCGAACTCTGAACTACTAATGGATACACACTGACTACCTTACCGTCAAATACCGAATAAACAGAAGTTCCTGATGAAGCCCTCATATCGAGTCCTCTATGAAACCCATACATCCATTTCCACTGGTTATCATGTGGATCAAGAGCCCAATAATAACGATATCCAAAAGCGCTAGTTAAAGGATCTGTGTAAAGAAGAATAGGCCAGTCACATGATATATCTTCTTCGTAATATATCCAAATTCTAACATAATCAATTTGTCCACCCACTCCATCAAAATCATAATCCCATACTTCAAAAATCCAATCTCCATTAACGTACTCATTTGCAAATATATCTACAGTACTCCTCCGAAGATAAACATCATTATCGTCTTCAGGGTCATCATCCCATCTTTCCTCATCACTGCCCCATAAGCACCAAAAAGAAAGGCCTTTCGATAGATAAACAGTTACATCCCTCACATCTATATGAGTGAATTGAAGTTCAATATCCACTTTGAGGACGCGATCCCAATCATCTGCTTCATTGACTGTGAATGTAATTTCAGCACAACCATTGTCTGGAATCTCAGTGGCTGTAGTTTTCTTTTTGAAAACACTCCAACTTCGGTTGGATTTCTTGGATAATGGAACATCTTCTCTTTCTAAAAGTAACGCTTTTCTTACAGTTGTGAAATCGACTTCCATTTCAGTAAGTTCTTTTAACTGTCGCTCCTGTATAGGAATAAGTGCATTACTTGGAGATTTATTTTCAATTCCCATTTCTTCTAATTTCTGTACTTGTTCATTTGTGAGATTTCTCGTTTTAACAAAGACCATATTCTTGCGTGAAAAAGTAGATGTCTTCCCTCCATTCTGATAAGAAGAAGCGAAGATATAACCAGTACTTCCTAAAAGAAGTCCCACAGTTGTAAGCAATTGACAGTATATTTTGAATTTCATAACTGCCTCCTCATTCGAATAGTTTAATAATTTGCAGGGTTCTCAAATTTCTGCTTAATACTACGAAATATTTTTCTTCCTTGTCCATCGGAATTATTAAAGCTATATCTTTGCATTCTTCTGAAATTTCCAAGAGTTTTTCGGTTTCAAAATCAAATACTTGCGGATATCTTTTGCCATAGCGGTCTATCTCTTTATTTAATACATGTATTATACGGGGAGCCACAATTAGGTATTCACTTATAAAAACATATTCGTTCCAGTGCCCAAAAGTATCTCGTGAAAACCGCTTCTTCCTTTCTCCTGTTAAAGCATCAAGAACATCTATCGTATTATAACTCTTAACATATAATTCTTTAGAATTTAAACTAAAAGAGATCCTTTCTATCCCACCGTATCCACTTGGTGAAGTAACGAAATTGTCTCTATACCAAAGTAAATTGCCTTTATTGTTAAACATTAATACAGCATGGCGGCGTCTATCCTTATAATGAATAATCCCACTAACTGCTATTAGCTTACCGTCATTACTTGTCTCTACTTCCCTACTTCCGCCAATCACACCGGCAATGCTTTCATTTTTTACTTCTTCCTGCAAATTTATTTTCCACACAATGCTTCGAGCTTTGGCGTCGAACAACATCAGTACACCCCTAGTAGGCTTAGGATCATAGGATATATTCTTTGCATATACAATCTCTGTGTCGTTCAAAAATGTAGCAAACCAGCTATCTATCCTTTCGGGGTGGTCATTCCATATCTCTTTACCCGTTTGGTTATCAAATACCCTGAAATGTCCCATTGCCTCTTCACCACTTAACCTTGTGGTAATAGCATAACTGCCTTGAGGTGAGATAGTTAACCCCGGCTCCATTACACCGGATTCCCATATTAGGTTTCCCTTGATATCGTAACTTCTTACAAGTATCCTTTCCCACGGGAGTTTACAGTTTACAATTACATATTTGCCATCATCAGAAATTGAGATATTCTCTAGCCAATTAATGTATTCCCCATATTTACCTCGCTCTATTTCGAAGGTCTTTTGCCATAAAGTATTGCCATTTGCATCCATGTAAGATACAGTGTGTTGCACATCATCTCTACGCTCTACTACCACTATATTTTCACCACCCCGCTGTATATCTACTATCTTGTCAGCAAAAACCTTTTCCCAAACAAGCTTAGATTTGGGAAACAGGTCCTTTGCCAGATTCTCACTCTCGGCTCTTGCAACACCCAAAAACTGGCTCACAAAAAGCCCTATCAGTAATGCAAACAACCTCATACCCACCTCCTGTAAAAATGGCACACTCCAAAATCTACAAAACTACCCCCAAAAAACAAAAATCCCCAACCTGCATAAACTTAATAGATTGGGGAAAAATGAGACTCATCTTTCTGCATATAATCACCCTCGAGAGAGAAGTGAATAGTGAATGGTTAATAGTGAATAGACTCTCTCCCTAAAATATTTCTTCAAGATGCATAATATCCTGCTTAATAAAGCAAAGATTAAAAAATCGGGAAAAACAAAATCCTACTTCCTTAGTATATTATAATACATTCTTTCCCTTTTGTCAAGTGAAAATTTCAAAGAAATAAGATCTTTCAAATGCTTATTCCATAGGGAATTACCAGTCTCATTTTGCATCTTTTTACCTGCGTTTTACCACGCTTGAATGCCCTGCAAGTAAAATTTTAGTCTCTCCAGTGGCAAGCCACTGCACTCCTTTTGTGTCAGGGGAGTCGAAGCATCAATTTTCAAGCGGGAACCACATTGTATTCACCACCAGAAACTGAAATTTGAAGAGACGACCCTGCATTCTGCAACAACAGATTTCTTCTTATGTCAAGTATTTTCTTTTTTCAGGTCTGACCCCATAACTTCACAAAAGGAGAAGAATGTCAAGAAAAATGTTATCTCTGTTCCAATACCGTTCTTACAATAGAAGATGCTACCTTCTCTGCCAGAGATTGTACGCCATCATCTTCCGTGAGAGAGCGGTCATATGTTACCCATTCCTTTAATGTTCTCTCCCATATGCCTTCACCATTACTTTTCTGGTAAGAGAGGTTAAGTTGAACATCAATCCTGTATTCCTTGATGTTTTCATACTCATCAAATGTAAAGGGTCTGTTCTCATAATCGGTGATAACTACTGACAGGACAGTCTCTGCTCCACTCTCCATAAGTTTTATCCTGCCGTCTCTTATAAATTCATCTACTGTATTCTGGTAGAAGATGTCGTTCAATCCATACCTCAGGGTATTATTGGTAAAGGGATTTATTGTTATACTCTTGTACTCCACCGTGGCAAATCCCCTGAAACTGTATATACAACCGCTCAGAAGTATGGGTAGTATGAATAAAACTTTTTTCATTTTAACTGATTGTTCGTTATTATGCTTTTGGCGTATTCAAGTTCTTCCTTTCTGGTGGGAAGTCTGCCATCCAATTTCTCCCATTTTACCCTTAGCAGTATCTCCCCGACAAGTTTTCCTTCGCTAACGCCTAAATCTTTTATATCTTCTCCAGTAATTTCTAATTTTACAGGTTCGATTTCTTTTAAGTATGTGGATATTTTATCTTTCACGCCCTCTTTCACACCAATATATGCAAGTGAATGTGGCGGAAATCCATGGAATATTGTATATAGTTCTCCTCTTCCTTTACTTTTCTTTAATAGGGGGATTTTTTCCAGCAGGGTTTCTACGGCATTCAGGTATTTTCTTTCCCTTCCTGTTAATATCTTCCTGTTATGACAGCCATCAGTGAAGGCCATAAAATAAAGGGGTTCTTTTTTTATCCCGAGTTTTGTGGCAAACTCGTCAAGTTCTTCGAAGAAATCCCTATTGGGATAAATCATTCCCAGTTGTTCAAAAATGCCGAGTTGGGCTATCCTTTCCAGGATATTCCATCTTTTTATCTCCTTGAGACAGAGTGAGAGCTCATTTCTTATTCTTGCGGGAGAAATAGTAAGAAGTACCCTTTGTTCTATCGCGTCCCCTATAAGTGACTCTGTAATTTGCTCTATCTGGAAATCCAATCTCTCAGCAAATCTCAAAGCACGGAATATTCTCGTCGGGTCCTCTATGAAACTTTTGCCGTGTAAGGTCCTTATTAGCCCCTTTTTGATATCCTTCAATCCCTGAAACGGGTCTATTATTGTTTCAGTACCTACAGGGATTGCCATACTGTTGATGGTAAAATCTCTTCTTGAGAGGTCCTCAACTATACTGCCGGGTTCCACCAAGGGCAATTCCCCTGGTCCAGGATATGTCTCTCTTCTTGCGGTGGCGATATCTATTCTGAACCCGGAAACAAAGAGAATGAAGGTGCCAAATTGCGAGGTCTTTTTTATCTTTACTCCAACTCTTTTACTCAGAGATTTTGCGATCTTTTTTGCATCCTCTTCAATTACGATGTCTATATCCTTATTCTCAATACCCAGAATTTCATCTCTCACACACCCACCAACCAGATATGTGGCAATATCCTCCTTTGAGGCTACCTCCTCTACAAGATTTATAATATCATCCTTTTTCATATATTATTAGAGACATAACCACAGAGAGCACAGAGATTAGACAGATTTTGGGAATGTCCCAAAGTGTTGTGACAAGAATAGAATGAATCAATTGATACAGGCTTTCCAATGTTCATTGGATTCCCCATTTTATTTGTGGGAGGCCCCGCCTCTGGCGGGACCGATAATCCACAATGTGGGAGAGACCTCCAGGTCTCGATAATCAAGGTCAGGAGACCTTTCCCACAATTACCTAATTACCCAGTAACTCAATAACCCAATTACTATACTTATCTGTGTTTATCAGCGTTTACCCTGTTAAATAGAATAGTTTTAAGCACACAGAGACATTTATTATTGGAATTATTTAACAGGGTGAATCTGCGTCCAATTTTTCTATATTTTAACACATTTTTTTCAAAAATGCAAACTTTTTTATTGACAAAATGCGTTTTTTCGGGTATTATATATATTAATCCAGGATTATGCATTGAACACCAAAAATCACTGGAATAATATACTCGCAACTGCTGTAAAATTTGGGTCTTCACAAATGCTGGGAAACAAGGAAGTGTATCAGATGATCAGAAAATCAGCAGGAAGGGCATCAGAACATCAGTATATCAGGGTAGAAATAGTTTATGCCTGATACTCTGATATTCTGCCCACTGATCTACTGGCATTCTGATATATTCTGGGAGGCACCGATTACTGACCACCGATTACCGATAACCATTATGTGACTTTTGTGTTGTTAAGGCATATTTTTGGATTAAGTTGTCTCCTTACGTCAATATATCCCGGACACTGGATAAAGAAATGTCGTCGGGAAGGGAATATGCGAACTCTTGTAATCATACCTACATACAATGAGATGGAGAACATATCTTCTGTGCTTTCCAGGGTTCTTTCAATAAAAGACAATATAGATATTCTCGTCATTGATGATAATTCAGCCGACGGTACTGGGGAGTATGTAAGAGAATTATCCAGAAAGGAGAGACAAGTAAAATTGCACACACGTCCTGCTAAACTCGGACTTGGAACTGCATATATTGAGGGTTTCAGATATGCTGTAAGGGAGGAATACGACTACATATTTGAGATGGACGCCGATCTTTCACATAATCCGGATGATATTCCCAGATTTCTTGAGACAATAAAAAATGCAGACCTTGTTGTCGGTTCGAGATACTTCGATGGGGTGTCTGTAGTAAACTGGCCAATATCCAGACTTCTCCTTTCCTACTTTGCAAATATGTATGCGAGGATTGTCACAGGGGTGCCAGTCAAGGATATGACAAGTGGATATAAATGTTACAGAAAGAAGGTTGTCGAGATGCTCCTGAAAGAAAAAATAGTGTCTGATGGCTATAGTTTTCAGATTGAAACAGTCTTTTGGGCATACAGAAACAATTTTAAGGTGAAGGAACTACCCATTATATTTATTGACAGGGTGGAAGGTAGTTCGAAAATGTCAAAAAGGATTGTATGGGAGGCGTTCTGGGTGGTATGGAGACTCAGACTGATGGGAATCAAGCGGAAGGTAAGAAGAATTGGTAATCGGTAATCAGTTATCAGTAGTCAATAAAATCTACAATCTAAAATCTGGAATCTACAATCTAATCTATGCTCGTTTCTACTATTATCGTTGCAGCAGGAAGCGGAAAGAGAATGGGGACTTCCGTTCCGAAGCAATTTCTTGATATAAATGGAATTCCCATCCTCTCCCTTTCCCTTTTGTACTTTGAAAAAACTGAAATTGTGAATGAGGTAATCATAGTAGCACTCCCGGAATGGATAGATTATGTGAAGAAAAGAATTGTTTTGAAAGGTAGATTTAAGAAAGTAAGTAGAGTGATAGAAGGGGGAAAACTCCGTCAGCACTCGTTTCAAAATGGACTTGCCGTTGCAAAGGGAGAGATAATTATTGACCATGATTCAGCAAGACCATTTCCCGGGATGCTGGATGTAGATGGAATGGTCAAGGAGTGCACAAAGGTTGGGGCGATTATCCCTGTTATCCTTGTGAACGATACGGTAAAGTATGTAAAAAGTGAGAAGATAGAAAAGACGATTGACAGGAGCAATCTCTTCTATGTTCAGACACCACAGGTATTCAAGAAGGAGCTCTGCGAGAAGGCATACAAACGGGCAGAAGAGGACAGGTTTTATGGAAGCGATACGGCATCACTGCTTGAGAATGCGGGCATACCAGTATTTACAACTTCGGGGTCTATATTTAACATAAAAATAACTACGAAGGATGACCTTGTACTTGCCGGGCTAATCAATCAGTATTATTTCAACCGCAGATAAATACGCCGAGTCATTGAGTCTAAAGGACGCTGACTGGTTTAGATTTCAGATTTTAGATTGCAGATTGTAGGCGAATAGCAATTCGCCCCTAGGGGATTGTTCACCACAAAGGGCACAAAGGCACAAAGAGCAGATTACAGATTGTAGATTACAGTCTTATCGCGACTGGAAAGTCGCTCCCACAATGACCCAATGACTTAATGACCTAATAACCCAATTACCTGATTGCCTGATCGCCTGATAGCTTGATCGCCTGATGACCTGATTACAATTTTTATCTGCGTCCAATAAGTTATGCGTATTGGTATTGGATATGATGTTCATAAATTTACCCCGGGAAGGCCACTCATATTAGGGGGTATTGAGATACCTTACAAAATGGGACTTCTTGCCCATTCTGATGGCGATGTACTGCTCCATTCAATAGGTGATGCAATACTTGGTGCATACAGCATGGGGGACCTTGGCAGACATTTTCCTGATACGGATGAGAAATGGAGAGGTATAAGCAGTGCTTTTGTTCTGGAAGAGATAATGAGAATGACAGGCGCAAATGTAATGCATATGGACTCAGTAGTCGTATGTGAGACACCGAAATTGTCCATCTACATTAAGAAAATGAGAGAGAGAATTGCAGGCATAATGGATGTATCTCTTGATGCTGTATCAGTAAAGGCAACTACTGAGGAAGGACTTCTCTTGAGAGGAGAGGGAATTGCAGCGTACTCAGTTGTCCTCTGCTCCTGATGTATTGGTATCCAAGAAGTATTCCTACCTTCTTGCTATCTTTGCAAAGAGAATACTCAAGAGATAAAGTCCTATTATGGGCAAAGAGACCAAAAAAAGGGTTATCGGGTCCACTGTTGGGGTTATAATGGCGGCAAATACAAGTATTATTATTACTGCATACCTCCACTTTGACAGAAGCAATTCCGTATCTACAATACCGGATCTTGCAAGGTAAAATGTTATTACCGGTACCTCCATTACACTTCCAGACCCTAAAATTAAAAAGATCGAAAATTTGAGAAAGTTATTTATCCCTATCGTCTCTTCGGCTATTCCTTTCCCAAATGAGAATAACACCTTCACAGCAAGAGGAAGTAGAAATCTGTATCCCAGATACGCACCCACACCAAATGCTACCACCCCAAACAGAACGAAATAAAAGACAAGCCCCTTCTCATTCTCCAGAAGGGCTGGCCACAGGAATATAAAGAGATGGAAAAGAAAGAAGGGAAGGGTAACGATGATACCGCTAAAAAGAGAGACATATATACGGGCAAGGAAGGGTTCAAGTGGTGTAAAGAAATGGAGTGTTAGATTGCGAAGCAGAAAGAGAGAGAGCAATTTTGCAGAAAAAAAGTAAGAAATTACAACAGAAATGAAAAAGAATATAAGGATGTATATTATTCTCCTTCTCAGTTCCTCCAGATGTTCTGTAAGGTCTTTTTTCTCCGTCATATTATACATTTAACACTGAAAATCACCGAAAGACACTAATTATTCAACACCGAATAAAAAGATATTTAACTAAAAATAATTCTCTTTTTTCGGTGATACTCAGTGTTATTCAGTGTTTAATTAGTTATTTCTTAAAAGAAACTCCTCTGCAAGTTCAAAATAAGCCCTTGCCCCCTTTGACCTTACATCGTAAAGAAGTGCTGGTTTGCCAAATGAGGGTGCCTCTGCAAGTCTGATATTTCTTGGTATAGTTGCCCTGAATACGCTGTTTTTGAAGTGTCTTTCAACTTCTCCCCTTACTTCTCGCGAAAGCAGGGGTCTCATATCAAGCATCGTAAAGAGAATACCCTCTATATCAAGATTTGGGTTCAGGGAGTTCCTTATCCTGGTTATAGTAGAAAACAACCTCGACAAACCCTCCATAGCATAGAATTCGCATTGAATAGGCACAAGCACAGAGTTTGCTGCAACAAGTCCATTTATAGTAAGTAGTCCGAGTGAAGGTGGGGAATCTATAAATATATAATCGTAATCATTCCTCACGCTGTCTATTTTTGATTTGAGTATACTCTCTCTGTCTTTCATATCTACGAGTTCTACCTCTGCGCCAGCAAGTGAAAGTGAAGAGGGGACAAAAAAGAGGTATGATAATTCAGTCGGTATAATAGCATCTTTAATGTCTGTGTTTCCTATGAGTACATCATATACGCTCTTGCGTGCTTGTCCGCTTAGCCCGGTTGTCGCATTTGCTTGCGGATCTATGTCAATCAACAATACCCTCCGTTCTGTTACTGCAATAGAGGCGGAGAGATTGACAGCTGTTGTGGTCTTTCCAACGCCTCCCTTTTGGTTTGCTATTGAGATAACTTTACCCATAGTAAGATTGTAGTTACAAATTCAAATCTGTAAATCTTAAATGGCAGACAGCACACATATCGTTCCTTTCGTGAAAATTTTCTTCTGTATTTCAACAACGGAGAGTCCATATCGTTTGAGGGTCTCTTTTGCCTCTTCAAGTTCGGTAGCCAGTCTTTTCCCCTTGAATGTTATAATTCTGCCATCATCTTTCAAGAATCCTGCAGTCAGTTGAACTATCTTTTTAATACTGCCGACCGTCCTTGCTGTTATAACATCATACGGCCTGTTGGATTGAAATTGTCTTATGTCCAGATTGTATATACGGACATCGTGAAGTTTGAGTTCTCTCTTTACCTCTCTTAAGAATACCGCTTTCTTCTTTTTTGCCTCAACTATATCAAGAATTATATTGTTATTTAATATCTTCAAGGGAATTCCGGGGAAACCCGCACCGCTTCCAAAATCCAGTAGATAATTACCTTTTAGCAAATAATATATTGAAAGCGAATCTAAAATATGATTTTTTACGATATCCTTCTCTGCTCTTGATACGAGATTAATTTTCTCATTCCACTGCAGAATAAGTTCGTAGTATCTAAGTAAATATCGGATTGTATTTTCCTTAGCAGGCAATTTTAGTAGTTCAATACCCTCTTTGAATTTGTCTATCACTGAATCCATCTCCGTTTCTCCCTCTTCTCCTTTTCTCCTTATGAATTTTTTACTGATAACCTGATTACCAATTTTATCATACGGATCTCGAGACAGTGTTCAATGCTTTAAAATCTGAACCCCACATCCAATTCAATACCTACATCCTCATGAAAGTTGTAGAAGTGTGCATCCACGTATGCATCACCTATAGAGAGTGCCCATACACCACAGGACAACCAAAGCCAATCATATCTTTTTGCAATATGGTAGTTGTAGTCGTTTTCCCTCCCTTTGCTCTCTGCATCCATTGCATATATGTGTTCTCTTACAGCAAATCCAAGACAGAGTGTCTGGGCCGTTGCAAATATGATACCTTTTATATATTTCTCATTATAGAACTGTCCGCCTCCTGGAAGGATAGATAAAAGCATAGCCTTTGTGGGGGATTTGCCCTCACTGAACAGCGATACAGGAACTATGAGCATAAGAGCAAGGAATATTCCTGTTACATTTCTATTCATAGTATCTATCTTTAAGATATTTAGAAACCCTTTCGATCTCCTTTTTTATTTTATCTCTGCATCTTCTATAGTCCTCAATTCCGCCGCCCATAGGGTCTTCTATCTCTTCTGTCTTTTCGTTCTTTCCAAATTCACCCAGAAGGAAGACCCTGCCTTCTATATCCTGGTAATTTGAGATTATCCATTCCTTCTGTGCTTCTGCCATACACAGGATAAGGTCATAATCATAGACAATGTCCTTTGTTATCTGTTTAGATAACTCTGTCCGTATCTCTATACCAATCTCATGCATAACACTTTTGGCAAAAAACGAAGGAGAAGAATTTTGTGTGGCGAATATACCTGCTGAATCTGTATATATAGTCTGCGGTGCTATTGTTCTTGCCAACCCTACTGCCATCGGGCTTCTGCAAACATTTGCAGTACACACAAAAAGTATTCCAATTTTTGTCCTGTGGGGCAGCATAACCTTATGTCCTATCTTTTTTTCAATCTCAAAGATGGAGACCTTTCCTTTCCGCAGTATGGTGAGTGGTGATACTCCGAGCACAGTTGATGGTATCTGTGATTTCGGTGGATTTCCTCCTATGATGTAATCTATATCGTTACCAAATACCCTTTTTATTTCTTTCGCATTTGAAAGCACCGGTAGACCTTCTACATTGCAACTTGTTGTGGCAAGCGGATTTGGATAATTCCGAAGAAGGATGAGTATGTGTTTCTCATCTGGAATCCTTATACCGACTGTGCCATTCTCCGCTGTGAATGGGATATCTTGTTTTGCCTTGACGACAAGTGTAAGTGGACCTGGCCAGAAATATTGCGATAATTGAGAGGTAAGTTTTGATACCCTTGGTGTAATTGTCTCAAGATGGTTGGTTGACGGGATAAACATAATGAGGGGCTTGTTCCTTTTTCTGTGTTTTATCCGATAGATTTTCTCTATCGCCTCTTTATTTGTTGCATCGCATCCAATCCCATATACTGTATCTGTGGGGAAAGCGATGACTCCTCCATCTCTTAGTGTATTGATTGCCCTGTTTAACCATTTCATGTTAACTGCGTAGGGACAGGTTTTTAAACCTGTCCGAGATTCTGCACGATTTGAAATCGTGCCTACATACTTTTGGGACGCAGATTAACCCTGTTAAATAATTACAGAAGTAAATGTTATCAATCACTAATAGCCTGCTATTTAACGGGGTAAACGCTGATACCATAGATCCGAAATCCTAATTTCTAAATTCTAAACAAATCCCAAATTCAAAATTCCAATATTTTAAACTGTTTGGACTTCGGCGAGGCTTCGACGGTGAGCTCAGCCGAACCGCTCAGTCGAGCCGAATTTGTAAAATTGGAGAATTAGAATTTGTTTAGAGTTTAGGATTTCGTGATTAGAA
>DAOUSS010000074.1 GCA_030627085.1 Candidatus Stahliibacteriota bacterium
AGTTCGTAGGATCCCTATGGAGGCGAGCATCGAGCATCAAAAAATCGAGCCTCGTTACGAGCATCTATACCGATAAACGAGGGTTGTAAGGGATTAGGAATTTTGTGAAATGCAGTTGACATAACATTAGGAGGTTATATGGAGGATCTGAAAAGGGTTATAAGGAGTATTCCTGATTTCCCAAAAAAAGGAATACTGTTCAGGGATATTACCCCTCTCCTCGAAGATAGATACACATTTAGAAAGGTAATAGATATATTTGCGGAGTATTACAAAGACAGGGAGATTGATAAGATAGTATCCGCAGAGGCAAGAGGATTTATCTTCAGTGGAGCACTTTCATATATTCTTGACGCAGGTGTAGTTTTGGTTAGGAAACCCGGAAAACTTCCCTATAAAGTTGTAAAAGAAGATTACGAACTTGAATACGGAAAAAATACATTCGAGGTTCACTGTGACGCAATAAAGAAAGGCGAGAAGGTTCTTGTGTTTGACGATCTTCTGGCTACAGGTGGAACGGCATCCGCAATCTGTAGACTTGTTGAAAGACTGGGGGGAGAGGTTATAAGCGTTGCATTTCTTATTGAGCTTGAATCTCTCAAAGGAAGAGAGAAATTGAAGGACTATGATATCTATACCTTGTTAAAATATGATTAGATTCTTTCTTACTCCTCTCCAAACACCTCTGCCTCAAATATATATAGTTCAGCATCCTTCCATGCGTATGGTGGTAATCCTGCCTTCATTGAGACCTCCTCAAGGAAGGTTTTTTTGTCCCATCCATATTCTGTAGCAACCTGTGGAAGCAGAAGACCAGAATACGCTCCTTTTATGATATATAACCCATGTTTACCCACTGTTATCTCTTTTATATCTTTTATTCTTTTTAGAGGAGACAAAACGGATATCTCTATCTTGATCTCATCAAGTTCATCTTCTTTCAGCGGAGGAAATCTTGGATCACCTATTGCAGCCCGTCTTGCCATCTCGTTTATAGTCTCATAAAGGGGCTTTACTGGATAGATATAACCGATACATCCGCGTAGATGCCCGTGTTTCTCTATCGTGACAAATGCTCCCTTCTTCTCTTTCAGAACAGGCAATTCCGTCTTTACTTGTGGGAGTAATTGCCCTTTTGATGCGTTCTCTATAGATTTTCTTGCGATTGTAAGCAGTGTTTCTTTTTCCTCTTTTGTAAGGGTTTTTCGTTTATCTTTTTCTTTCTCTGTTTCCGTTTTACCAGAATCCTTTTGTGTTTTTGAAGTACTATCTATCTCTTTATACATAACGAAGCTTGAATATCCAACTACATATCTACCAGTAGCCTTTGCGCCTGTAACATCACTGGAGTTTGTAACCCCTGTATTTAAAATGTTAGTTGCCCCAAGACCTTTACAGATAAGCATTACAGTTGTTATTGGGCCGTATCCACAGGCGACATCTCCTTCCTTAGTTGCCATCCTATGAAATCCCTTTGCATCGAAATTTTTAATAAGTTCTACAGCACTATCTACCTTTCTTTTACATTCATCGTAGTCGTTGCCATGATAGAGGTCCGATGACGCAACAAATAAGAGATCATCGTCCGCAAGCGATATAACTGCAGATGCAAGTTCTGATACGATATTCATCGATTGATTACCTATAATTATGGGAACAAGTTTGAAATCTCCCAGAATATACTGAAGAAACGGAATCTGCACCTCAACGGAGTGCTCAGGTATATCAACCTCTTCAAGGTATCCAGCAAAGTTTATCTTTTCATAGAGTCGCTTGACAAACTCTTTGTCTATCTCGACATTTCCAAGAGGTGTTCGAAAGTATCCCTCAGGCTGGATGCTTATACCATTAAAGTAGGCATGATGGGAAGGACCAATTACCACTACTGTTTGATAGGTTTTCCTTTCAATCTGGCGATAGGCATATGCAGCAGTCTGAGCGGAGAAATCGTATCCCGCATGTGGGCATATAAGCCCTTTTATATTTCCTTTAATAGCAAGGTCATCAGTATTATCTATAAATCTTTTTATAGTAGAGTTTAGTTCTCTTGCATCGTAGGGGTAGAATGTTCCTGCTACTGCTGGTTCTCTTATAAACATAACCTGCCTCCTTCCTCCTGTGAAAAGAAAAAAGGACATCAGTAATATAAAATATCTTGAATACATCAGTATTGCTCTTCTCTTATGCCCCAACAATCTTTTCAAGGTGTTGTTTTGCTTGTTGGTTTTCAGGCTCTAACTCTACCGCTTTCTTAAAGCACTCCCTCGCTTTATCCAGCTGATTGAGACTTTCGTAAGCTATACCCATATTACAATAGATTTGCGAGTTATTGGGTGACAATTTAAGTGCCTTCAGCCATGTTGTTATAGCCTCCTCGTATCTCGATGAGAGAAAGTTGAATTTTGCAACCTCTATAAGGTCCTCAAGTTCTGGTTTTGCTTTCATATAATCTTTTTTAATTTTTCTACATCCTTGACTTTGCCGAGAAGAACAAGGGTATCTCCCGTTGCTATTTCATCTTTGGAAGTTGGTGCAATTATAATATCTTCAGTAAATGTTGGTTCGCCTCTTTCATCTATTCCGGGAACCTTGTGCTTAATCGCAATGAGCGTGACGCCATATTTTGCTCTGAGGTTTACCTCACCGATCGTCTTACCACAGAAGGTTGTGGGGGCTGATAACTCCACTATTGAATAATCCTTTGAAACAGATATATAATCGAAAATACCAGGTGATGCAAGGGATTCTGCAAGTTTTTCTCCCATATCCCGTTCGGGGAAAACAACTCTGTCTGCCCCTATTTTTGCCAGTATCTTTCCCTGAAGGGGGTCAGTAGCCTTTGATATTACCATCGGAATGCCAAAATCTTTACATATCATTGTCACAAGGATAGATGCAGATATATCTTCTCCTACCGCTACAATAGCAGCATCTACATCTTTAAGCCCCACTTTTTGTAGAGAAGTTGTGTCTGTTGCGTCTAACTGGACGGCTACAGTAGCAAACTCCGATGCTATTCTAACCTTTTCCTCATCAGAATCAACTGCAATCACCTGAAAACCCTTCTTTGCAAGAGCTCTTGCAACGGTAATTCCAAATCTTCCAAGACCTATCACTCCAAATTGCTTCATAAAACCCCCAAAAGTTAAATCAAATATCAATCCGTCAGCCGACGGACAAAAATCAAAATTATAGCCACAGATTTATCGGAGTCATTGGGCATTAGTTATTAGGTCATTAAGGGCTTGGATAGCAAATGACCTAATCACCTAATAACTTAATTACGGTCTTTTTTCTGTGTTAATCTGTGCAATCTGTGGTTTGTTTTGAATCTTAACTATTCAATTGTACCCACTTTCCACCACTATCAAGGGATTCCTGTGCGGAGCCGAGTACTTTTAACACCCTTAATGCCAGTTGCCCATCGGACAGGGGAGTTTTTCTCTTTACAAGGCAGTCAACAAACTCCCGGCACTCAATAGAAAGCGGTTCTTTATTATCCACCTTCGGAATAAGTATATCACCACTTCGTAGAGAGAGAGCTTCGCTAACATTTGAAAACTTTGTGCTGAAATCAACTCCCTTATCATACAGCTTTATCTTCTCGCTTGCCTCCATATCGTCAAACACAGCCATCTTTTTATCGCCTACAATGGTGAATTTTCTCATCTTGTGTGGATCTAACCAGGAAAGATGTATATGAACAAGCATTTTTTGATGAAAATAAAGAATGAGAAAAACTACATCGGCAACGCCCTTCATAAGATACGATTCTCCAATTGCCATTACCTTTGTGGGTTCCTTTTGTAAAAGATAAAGGATGACCGAAATATCGTGTGGTCCAAAACTCCAGAGTGCATTTTCATCTTCTCTGATTCTGCCCAGATTGACTCGTTGTGAATATATGTATCTTATAGTGCCAAGAACCCCATCATCCATATATTTTTTAAGCATTCTTACAGCAGGATGGTACAGAAGAAGATGGCCTACCATTAGGATACGATTTCTATCCTTTGCAAGCTTTACCAGATATTCTCCATCTTCAACCGTAAGAGCAAGTGGTTTCTCTACAAATACATCCTTGTTATGTTCAAGCACAAGTTTTGCAAGTTTATAATGTGAACCACCGCCTGTTGCTATAGCAACTGCATCCGATTTTTCAAGTAATTTTTCAATGTGTTCGGTTGTCTCTACATCTCTGTATCTCGTTTTTATTTTTTTAAGTTTCCGTGTATCAGAATCACAGACTACACTTAAAACCCCGATCTCCCTGAAATTTCTTATCAGGTTTGGCCCCCAATAGCCAGCTCCTATAACGCCAATTCTCATCATAAGCTGATTAAAAGTTCTAATCTTCCTCTATACTTACCTTCTTTCTCAATATTTTCTTTTCTCCTATCTTCTTTTTCTCCTTTAATATCTTTTCTTTTACATAGACAGGCAATTTTGTTGGTATCCTTTTGGGTTTTCTTTTGTTCAGTTCAATAAGCCTCTTCTGTAATTCCAGAAGTGCTGCCTTTTTATTTAATGCTTGAGAGCGCTGCCTGGTCGATACAACAGTTATCCCTGATTCTGGATGATATATCCTGACTGCAGTTTCCTTCTTGTTTTTTCTCTGTCCTCCAGGCCCACGGCTTTTGAAGAATGTAATGTTTGTCTCCTCTTCTATACTTTTCAAATGCGTTGAAAACATTATAATTCTTAATAATTCTTATCCTTTGGTAGCTTTTAGCCACTGTACTACTTTCGAAAGTCCATCTTCCAACGAGACAGATGGTTGCCATCCCAGGATATCTTTCGCTCTTTCTACACAGAGATAATTACAATTTATCTCTCCCTCTCTCAGTGGCTTATATACTGGAGGAATATTGTGGCTTACTATCCCTTTCAGCATAGAATACAATTTTTCTACACTGGTGGGCTTACCTGTACCTATATTTATAATTTTGTTGTCTCCTTTCTGGATGGAAAGAATATTTGCCCTTACAATATCTCCAACATACACATAGTCTCTCACTGGTTTTCCGTATCCATATAGTGTACAAGATTTTTCTTTCAGCATATTCTTGGTAAATATAGATACAACACCTGCTTCTCCAAATGGGTCCTGTCTTTCTCCATATACATTTGAATATCGTAAGATAGTATATGGGAAATACTCGTCAAAGAATTTTACATATAATTCACCCGCAAGTTTTGATATCCCATATGGAGATACAGGCCTCGGGAGATCCACCTCTTGCGCAGGTTTTTTAATATCTCCGTATATAACACCACCTGATGAGGAAAATATAAATTTCTTTACCCTGTGCAATCTGCATAATGAGAGTATATTCAGTGTCCCTATTATGTTATTCTTCGCATCTAACAATAGATTACTGCAGGATTTTCTCACATCTGTCTGAGCTGCAAGGTGGAATACATAAGAAAACTTTGCCTTTTTGAATATCTCTGCTACACCATCGTCCTGAACCGAAAGCTCGTAAAGAGAAGCACGAGAATTTACATTCTCTCTCTTTCCCGTAGAGAAATCGTCTATTATATAAACATTAGATTCCTGCTCTATAAGGGCATCCACAAGATGAGAACCTATAAATCCTGCACCGCCTGTAACAAGAACATTTTGCATGTAAACACTCCTCTCAGCGCATTATCATCATTTTACCTATACAGGAAGCTGTATTTTCGGATGATTCACTACCAGTGCATCTTACCTCTATCTTATAGATGTATATTCCGTTCCCAAGCATACCTCCAAACTCGTCTCTTGTATCCCATTCCTTGCTGTTTATACCTTCTCTTACATTATAAATGTGAAGTGTTTTAATAAGTCTTCCTGATACTGTAAATATCCTTATTATACCTATTCCCACTTTTGAAGAGTAAAATTCTATTTTCGTTTTCTTACCTCTAACAGGATTTGGATAGTTTATAGGATTTTCAAGTACAATTTCATCACCAAAAGTCTTCTCAACCCAAAATTGGAGCTTTGATTCATTGCCAACATTGTCTCTAACTATGAGTGTAAGTGTATCCGTTGAATACATTGTTTGTGACTCGACTTCTGTAACCAACTCTCCCTTCATCGAGCTTCCGATGTTGTATTCAAACCTATCCTCTAAATGATAATATGGACCATCTTTTATCTCAAGTCTTATACCCTTGCCTTCCTGTAGCATTATACCAGATGTATCCTGAATTGTAGCACTCATTGTAAACTTTTTGCCCACCTTTACAGATTTTGGCATTTTCTTTCCATTCACGAACACTTCAATCTGGGGTCCAATGGTGTCCTGTATTGTGGTATCCCTTCCAGTGATCCATATCCCTTTACCCATTCTTCCATCTCGTTCATTATCCCAGAGATATCCTGTTACCTTTCCCACACCTGAATCAAGTCCCGTGGGTATAAAAAAGGATATCGTGAAGGTACTATCTCCAAATGTATTTGAACCTCTAAATATGACACCTCCCAGGTTACTGTAGGCTATTTCGTTAGAAGGATCTGGTGGACCATCCCATACCCTCTTTTCATGTCTGGCCCAGTTATATATCCATTTATTCTCTGCACCATATGCAGTAATGTATACATACCCATCTTCGATATCTCCTGACTCCCCGCTTACCTCTGTTATTGTGCCTCCCAAAAGACTATCAGAGAAGAGGTATATTTCATTATTCCTATAGCAAGATATATCAGTTAATGGATCAGCAAATAGTATATATTTTTTGGGGTTACCGATATAGAGAGACAAAAAAAACGCATCCCCAACCCTCATTTTGGGGTCTACAACTATATTTGTGTATAACGGGATGCTCATTGATGTGTTATCAGAAGGGTATGTGGAACGTGTAGCAGCAATAGTGGCAATTGCACCTTTGTCTTCTATAATCTGCATAAGATCTGCAGTGCTTCTTGTGTAAGGACGGTCATAAGCAGCGACCCCGCAGGAGCCATAAAAGAATATTGTATATTTTTTACTGTTTGAAAGGGCATACACATCCTTGGGAGAGGTCCATATGTTCTCGTGTGCAAGCTGCTTGTAATTTCCGTGTCCCATATAGACTCCGTAATATATACCTCTGCTTATGTATTCAATCATATCCTTATTCCCTCTGAATCCCTGTTCGTTGGGAGGATAATCTATCAAATATACCTTGAAAACA
>DAOUSS010000216.1 GCA_030627085.1 Candidatus Stahliibacteriota bacterium
CATTCCATCTGACATAGTCCAGATGTAATCCATCTATATCATAATTTCTCACGATTTCCATTGCAACATTAATCGTATATTCTCGTACTAAATCAAGGCCTGGTGAAACACATCTATGTGCCGTCATAAAATTTCCATCTCTATCCCGACAAATCCACTCGGGATGCTCATAGGCAGGTGTACCCGGATATGTAGATGAGGTTTGAAAGACATTGAACCAGGCATGAAGTTCAAGGCCTCTTTTATGCGCTTCCTCAATGGCATACTCCAGCGGATCATATCCTGGATAGCTGTACCCGGCATAATATCCCCACGGTTCATAATCTGAATCATAATAGGCAGTTCCACTCTGACGAGCTTGCCATAATACAGCATTCATATTTGCTTTCTTATGGTTGTCCAGTATTCTCCGAACCTGAGCTTTGTTTTGTTCTGCTGTCCAGTTAGGATTAATATGGTGCCAGGTAATCACCCAGGTCGCCCGAAATTCATCGTTATCACCTGCGAATAGGGCTTGATGGAATAATAAAATCAAGGAAAAAAGAAAAATTGAACGCAGATTAACTCCGTTAGATAGCAAGCATCTAACGGAGTGAACGCAGATTATACGGATTTCTTTAAAGAAGATTCGTTTCATTTCTTCTCCCCCCTTAAAAGTAAGCAATGTCAAAAGATAACCACAGAGAGCACTTCATGAAGAGCGAAGAGGGAAAAGCGAAAGGCGAGAAATCATCTATCCCTTCTCTCTCATCTCTCTTCCCCTTTTTTCTCCTCTGTGACCTCTCTATAAAACCAATCTTTTTATTCCATCTTTTAGTTTTCTTACATTGAAATGTATCAGTTAAAAACAGGGATTTAAAGAGATTGGAAGAGACTTGTTTTTCTAAAAAATATCTAATTCTCTTAAGTTAAAGACACTTCGTGTTCTCTTTCAATCCCTGTGAAATTACTAAGTCATTAAGCCTAGTAAGTGTTTTTAATTCCCAAAAAAGGAAGTAAGGTCATAAGAGACTTTCTATCATCATCACTCTTCCATCCATATCTGATACCACAACACGATTAGCATCAACAGGCGCAACCGTGTTCACTAAAGCAACGCCTACTCGATGCTGCCATTTAACCGCACCAGTTTGGGCATCTACGGCTATAACAAGACCGTTCTTTGTCCCGAAAAACACAAAACCGTCTTTCTCCATCGGCATTGATGGGTCAATGTCATAACCGTATCCACAAGGGGTAGACCAGAGAAGTTGCGGGGTGGACGAGGATGAAGAAAACGCCAGTAGTGTATCAGTCATACACCGGGCATAGACAGAACTACCATCTGCAGAAATGCCAATAGCCTCCCGTACCTGGTGAAGATTTGACCGCCAGACGGTCTTTCCCGTTCCAGCATCAATAGCAGTCATAAACCGGTCAGGTGCAACGATAAAGACCTTGTTGTTTGAAGCAACAGGCCAACAGGCAGCAGGAGAATACAACACCCCCGGTCTATCATTTGACCACTTCCACGCAAGCGAACCATCTTTAATGTTCAGTGCATATAAAAAGGTGTCCCACGCACCAAAGATAACCTTCTCTTGGTAAATGAGTGGTTTTGTTTCAACAAAACCACCAACACCAATAAATTCCCATAAGAGTTCTCCTGTGTCAAGGTTAATTGCTCGGAACTTCCCATCGCTGCTACCAATAAATACTACACCGTCCTTAATTCTCGGTGCGGCTACAACAGGAGCCTGAGTTGTCAATTTCCAAAACAATTTTCCATCACTGATATTAATGCAATAAATATTTCCATCCGATGAACCAAAAACAACCTTGCCATCTGCTATGTCAGGCGTAGAATACATGCCCTTACCCGTTTTAAAACTCCATCGTTTCGTTCCGTCTTTCAGTGACAGGGCATAAACCATTCCACTGCTGTTGCCTATAATAACATAATCTTCCCAAATCGCCGGCGCTGAAGCAATTGTGTAATCCGTTTCAAATGTCCATTTAACTTTTACATCGGGGTATTTCCGATTGACGGAAAAATCCGGTCGTTCATATCTTGTCGTATCAGCGCGATAATCTTTCTGTTCTAGCGAAACCTTATGCCAGGTTGACTTTGTCTCTTTTCCTGTTATCCGCTCAAAAAAGAAAATGCTGTCAGGTTGAATTTCAATAATGTTATAGCCACCGACACTGTCACTATCCCTAAGAGAAGATCTTCCCATAACACCTGGCATCCCCTCAAAATTATAGGCTCTATTCCTATGCCCGTGTCCTGTTAAAATGACTTTTGTATTGTAATACTTCGCTCTATCAAGGAGTTCATACCAGTTATCAACCGAAGGGTCGAGCGGATAGTGTGTCACAAAAATTAAGGATTGTTTTTTATTTGGTAGGTTTGTCAGCACGGAATCCAGCCAGCGTAGGTCTTCGGGAGCAAAATGCCCGTCTCCCATACGCATTATTGGGCCCTGATGTAACCCGATAAAGCAATAGCCCCTGTATTCAAACACGAACCTGTCACTTCCAAAGAGTTGTGAGAATTTGGTGCATCCTGACTCCGACCACTTTGTATCGTGGTTTCCGGGAATGATGTGATAAGGCTTCTTTAAACTGTCAAGAATTGCCTTTGCAAGTTCCAACTCTGAGTTTTTCCCGGTCTCTGTTACATCACCGGAGAGAATAACGAAGTCAATGTCATCCATTGAATTGATGTCATGTACTGCCTCACTTAAGTCTCTTGCTGCGGTCGTCACACCGAGATGCGTATCACTCAACCAGACAGAACGAATAAACTGCTCTTCTGCATATGAGAGTGAAACAAAAAAAGAGAAAACAAATAAGGTAAGAAATCGACAGAATGTTTTCATGCCCCGTAACCCTTCTTAAAGGTTATAGCTGAACAGCCCACAGGATAACTATTCGTTATTTAAGTATTGTAAATTTTTTTGTCTCAATGAAGCTTCCCGCCTGTAATCTATAAAAATAAACACCACTTGATAAATTATTCCCGTCAAATTGGACTTCATAATCACCAGCTGGTTTAATTTTTATATAAAATCCTTACGGATTAACTCCATTTGTTAGCCTTTGGAATTAAGGCGTAAGCCTTTTATATAAAACCCTTACGGGTGAATTCCAAACCCTTA
>DAOUSS010000282.1 GCA_030627085.1 Candidatus Stahliibacteriota bacterium
AGAGTACTCGTTCTATTTGTATGTCTACTCATAAAAACCCCCAGGAAGTTAAATCAAAAATCAAAATTATAGCCACAGATTACACAGATTTTTTTAACACGAATTATCCAAAGGATCCGTTTTGATATTTAATTTTTGCATTTCTATCATCCGCCTTAACATATTTTGCCAATTGTCCAACTACCCCCTTCAACCCCTCACCGTAAAGGGCAGATATGAGATAGGGTTTAGGGGAAAGAGGCAATTCTGTAAAGCTTTTCCTATCGTCAACAAGGTCTATCTTGTTTATCGCAATAAGATGCGGCTTTTTCAATATAATTGGGTTATACGTAGATAATTCTTTCTGAAGGGCATAAAAATCAGAAATAGGGTCTCTTATAGCATCCAAAATAAAAAGAAGTACCTTTGTCCTCTCTATGTGTCTCAAAAACTGGAGTCCGAGACCCCTTCCTTTATGGGCATCTTCAATTATTCCCGGTATATCAGCAATAACTATGCCGTTCTCTGTTTTACCAAGAACAGGCGAAAGTGTTGTAAATGGATACGATGCTATTTTCGGTCTTGCATGTGACACCTTTGAAAGGAATGTAGATTTTCCGGAATTTGGATAACCAACAAGCCCTACATCAGCAATCAACTTAAGTTCAAGAACAAGCTCCTTCTCTTCTCCTTTTCCTCCCTCCTCGCACTCCCTCGGTGCTTGATGAGTCGGTGTGGTAAAACTTGTATTTCCCTTTCCCCCTCTTCCACCCTTTGCAACCACGACACTATCTCCCTTATGCAGAAGATCCGACACCACCTTTTCGTCACAGTAAACCACTGTCCCGGGAGGCACTTTTATATACACATCCTCTCCATCCCTACCCTTTTTATTCTTTCCACTCCCATGTCTGCCTCTTTCTGCTCTGTAATGAGGCTTGTAGTAAAGGTGAAGCAGATTGGAGTAGTCTGACGATGCAACGATAATCACATCTCCACCCTTACCTCCATCACCACCATCAGGGCCGCCTTTGGGGACGAATTTCTCCCTTCTAAAACTTACACAACCATCTCCGCCCCTTCCTCCATATACCCATATCTTAACCCTGTCAATAAAACCCTTCATATAGAATTTCGAAATCCTAATTTCCAATTTCCAACAAAATTCCAAATACTAAATTCCCAAAACCTAATCAAAGTCCAGAGGTCATTACTCTTTTTCCTATTCGTCATTTGACATTTTATTGGAAATTGGAAACTGGAAATTTGACATTATTTTTTTTATTATCTCAGTTGTGGAATATCCTGAAACGAGCTTCACTCTCACAACCTCTCTTGCAAGCCCCCTTCCAACAATCTCTTCCTCGCTCCAATCCTCCCCCTTCACAAGGGTATCCGGTCTTATCGCCTTTATCAGGTTATAGGGGGTCTTTTCATTGAAAATTACCACATAATCCACATATACAATAGACGAGAGTACAACTGCCCGCGACTTTTCATCAATGATAGGACGCCCCTTTTCCTTTATCTTCTTTGTAGAACTATCAGAGTTGAGTCCGACTATAAGGATATCTCCCCTATCCTTTGCCTGTCTTAATAGTTCTATATGTCCTTTGTGTATTATATCAAAACAGCCGTTTGTGAAGACAACACGCCTGCCCTTCTCTTTTTCTTCTTTACTGATTAAAGATGCCTCTTTCTGGGATATTATCCTTCCCATAGTTAGATTATCAAGGATAAAGGAAAAAGGATAAAGGATAAAGTAAATTGGGTTATTGGTGGTATCTAATCTAAAATCTACAATCTAAAATCTAAAATCTATCTCTCAGTGTCCGAATATTGTAGGACGGGTAAATCGATCAATCAAGGGAGTTGCAGCATTCATAAGAAGAATAGAATATGATACGCCTTCAGGATATCCCCCCCACACCCTTATCACAACAGTTATAATACCGCATCCTATTCCAAATATACACCTTCCCTTTCTTGTTATTGGTGATGTAACATAATCGGTTGCCATAAAGAAGGCGCCCAGAAATAGACCACCAGAGAGGATATGAAAAACGGGGGTTACTGGAGTGACTTTGAGGAACCATAAAATACCGGTAAGTGAGAATACTGTGAGAAAATACGAAAGGGGAATCCTGTAATCTATTATTCTGAATATAAGAAGAATTATGCCACCTGCAAGGAGAAGCGCGCAGGAGGTTTCTCCCAGACATCCACCTCTTGTCCCAAAAAAGAGAGAGAAAAGGGTCGATTTTGCATTCAAAAGAGATAAGAGCCCCGGAGTGCTGGAATAGACCTTCGCAGCTGTAAGCGGAGTCGC
>DAOUSS010000200.1 GCA_030627085.1 Candidatus Stahliibacteriota bacterium
AGATAAATTGAATCCCTACAGAAATAACAGAAATTTGTTGGAATCAGCCTTTGGAATTAAGGCGTTAGCCTTTTATATAAAACCCTTACGGGTGAATTCCAAACCCTTACGGGTGAATTCCAAACCCATACATCGAAAATTTTTCCCGTGATTTAATTTTAAAAACCTGTGTTAATCTGCGTTTACCCCGTTAAATAGAACTGTTTCAAGAACGCTCTGATATTTATCGTTACATTATTTAACGGGGTGAATCTGCATCAAATTTTCAATTCCTGCAGTATCTCCACAGATAATCTATCAGGTTGTTAATGTTGCAGGAGAGTAAAATCTCGTATTTATCGCCTGCACCTGCGTAGATGAGAAGTTTTTCCCCATAAACGGTAGCACCAGTGGGGAATACCACATTGGAAACATCAACCGGATGTTCCTCGTTACCTGTAAGTTCATACGGGGCATTGGGAATATATATGGGATGCCTTGTCCGACATAAAACCTTTGTAGGGTCATCTAAATCAAGCAATGCGACACATACAGAATATCCTCTTTCCACAGATGAGGTCACGCCGTAAGAGGATAAAATCTCTTTTTCTATCTTTCCAACTGAATGATATATAAAGAGCCATCCTCTTTCGGTTTTGATTGGTTGTGTTCCTGGACCGATCTTCTCTTTTTCGTGTGAATAGCTATCTGTTTGGAAGAGGAGGTATTTATCTCTGTTGATATATATTTCCTCCCATAATTTCCTGTATTTTTCAGGGTAGAGAAGTTGTTCAATACCACCGTTAAGTGGGGTAAGCTGTATATTGGGGTACATCCTTAAGAATATGTATGGTTTTCCTTTGATATATTCGGGAAAGGGAATGGCATTTCTAGAGTCAAAGGCATCAACTATGCCGTGATATGTGATGTTTGCAAAGTCCTTTGTGGAGTAGATTGCTATCTTGTCAGCATTTTTGCCTTTGAACGGAGGGGCTACTTTACCGCATCCCAGAAGCAGATAGGTATCCTTATACTTAACAATTCTTATATCTTCAATACCATATGTAAAATCCCTGTGGTCAGTTCCATCCCCTTTTATTACCAGACCATCAAGTCGTTTGAAATGCATTCTATCTGCACTCTCAAATAACCATATCTCAGATATATAATTCTCAAAACATTTTCTCTCAATTCCGGTCATTTCATCAGTGAATTTTCCCTCTTTGTAATTTTTATGACACCTTGGGGCGAGTATAACCTTTCCATTGAAGACCTCTGCACCTCCATTAAAAACAGCCCCCACCTTTTTTACACCATCTTCATACCAGGCAAGCCCGACCTCTTGAGGTCTCAGGATAGGATTCTCTTTGTATGAATCGAGTTTGAATATAACCTCACCCGAAGGAAGGAATGTAATTGTCCCATCCCCTAGATTTTTAGTATCAATTTTCATTTACCCCTCTTACATAATACCCTCATTTTCTTAATCTTTTGAAGATATTCCACATAGGAACTTTCTTCATGTATTCTCTGTATTCATCTCCAAATTTCTTCATATTGTATTCGACCTCTTTTCTGGCTGATATCCAAAAACAAAAAAATGATAATACACCCAAAATTATTGAAAGAATTGACTGAAAAACTAAAATTAGAGCAATAGACCAAATTGCCATCCCCAAAGTCATGGGCTGGCGAACAATGCGATACACACCGGTATCAACAAAAGCAGTGGTAGAAGTAGGGTCAGCAGTATCTGGTTTACCTCTGTGCTTCAGTTCGAACATCGAACCAAAGACTAAAATACCCGAGGGGACATAGAGAATAAAACCGATGACCTGTAACCACAAAATATCAAATTGCATCCATAATTTGAACATACCGAGGATTAACAGGGTGAAGAAAATGCCCAAACCCGTGTGAATATAAATTTCACTGGTTATGTGTTCCCTAACTGCCTGGATTATCCATCTTACGTTAATAATCCATATGACCGCACAAATACCGGCACAGAGCATATACCTATACATTTTACCTCCCTCTACACCCACCTCCTCAGGTGAGTAATTTCAGATATCTTTTTTAATCCAAACGTAAGTTTGGACAACTAACCTTAACTTCTGGAGAGAATTGTTATGGCATCAGCAAGCTGATGCACTCCATTTGTCTGTTAATGCCTTTGGAGTGCAGTGGCTTGCCACTGCTGATAACAGATAGCTTTACTTTGCTAATTTTTTTGTCATCACGTAACTTTGGAACAACGTCTAATTTTTGGTGCTTAAAATGAAAATTAGCCTCTAAGTCAAGTTTGGTGGATTTATAATTGTGAAGCACTCTGTAAGTCAAGGGAATATTACTTAAAAAGACCCACTACAATTTTACTAAATATTTTTCAATATCAACAACGATATATTTCTTGCCCTTTTGGATTACTTTATGTCCTTCCTTTTCCAAAAGTTTTCTTTGAGTCTCTACTCCGCCAGGATATTTTTCGTTTATAACTCCACCTGTTTTCAATGTGCGCCAGTAGGGAGTGATATTTTTCTTTCCTTCTATTTTAGCTTCTTCCGCTGCATGAGCTGCAATCCAAGCGAAAATTCCAGTAGTTATTGGACAACCTATTGTAGCACCATGTTTTTGGGCAAGTATCGCACGAATTTCATTGATTGTAATAAGTTTACCTTCGGGAACTTTTTTCATAATTTTGTCTACTTCTTTAGGTGCTGGAATAACAACTGTGCCTGTTCCCCATCTTGTACTCATTTTATCAGTTATTTTTTCAACTTTTGGCAAACCTTTACTATCTGCCAATTTTTCCTGCCAAGATTTGCGTTTTTTAGATTTTTTACCCATCTTTTGTACCTCCATATTAAATTAACTTTGACCATTAAATATTCTTCTTTGTTCGAAGGCGGAGTTCGAAATTTTAGATAGCGTTCTTGGGGTTTGTGAAGTGCCGAAGGCATTTAGCGAAGCATCGCAAAATACGCTGTTAGCTGAAGCGGACTATAAGAACATTTCAATCTAATACCCATCTAAATCTTGTAGCATATATTTTCCTGGGAAAGTCGCCTTTCGCATACTCGACGTTCCTTTCTCCCTTCGCAAGAGCTTCATCTGCATACGCCTCTATCACTTCACCTATAAACAGGTTTTTATCTCCTGTTTCTATTTCTTGTTTAACTTTGCATTCCATATGAGCCACACATTCATCAATAATAGGAGCTTTTACCTTGCGTGCTGGCTGTGGAGTTAATCCTGTTTCTTTAAATTTATCAACTTGATAGCCTGAGTGGGAACCACAATAATATATCTTCGGTTTTAGCTCTTTTGAAGGAACATTTACAATAAACTCTTTAGTGCTTTCAATTAACTTACATGAATAAGCCCCTCTTCCTATGGCACAAGCTATGAGTGGGGGTTCTTTTGATACAGGCATACAGAACCCCCACTCATAGCTTGTGCCATAGGAAGAGGGGCTTATTCATGTAAGTTAATTGAAAGCACTAAAGAGTTTATTGTAAAT
>DAOUSS010000324.1 GCA_030627085.1 Candidatus Stahliibacteriota bacterium
AATTAAGTAATTAAAAAACACGCCAGAAAATAACTTAATAACTCAATTACTTAATAACTTGATGGTTTGTATCTTGTGGTTTCTTAACACATAATTTGGGATAACCCTGTGCTTTTCCTCTTTTTCATCATATCCATACCAGAATGGACTGTTGGCTGCTATTTTGCTGCAGACAATGGGCTTGATTATGCTGTTCTTGATGATATGGAGGAGCTAACAAGGGTTGGCTCTACTTCATCTGTAACGGTGGTGATACAGGTAGATAGACTTGGCAAGGCAGAGAGATATTTCGCTCAAAAGGATAGTCTTGTTCTTTTGCAGGAAATGGGAGACATAAATTCCGGTGACCCCGAAACCCTGAAGGAGTTTGGAAGGTGGCTGGGTATGTATTTCCCTGCAGAGCATTATCTTTTGGTTGTATGGGACCATGGGAATGGATGGGAGAAGAAGGGCATATGTTATGAGGGTTCGAATTTCATATCCATTGCGGGAGGGGAATTCAGGGAGGCAATAAAGTCTATAAGTTCATCGCTTGGAAAGAATATAGATGTCCTTCTACTTGATGCCTGTCTTATGCAGATGGTTGAGGTTGCGTCAGAGGTTTATCCATTTGTTGACTTTATAGTAGGTTCTGAACAGCTTGTTCCAGATTTTGGCTTCCCCTACGATAAGATATTGCTCATGTTAACATCTGATCCATCAGTAGAGATAAAGGCGTTTTCCGATAGTACCTCAAGTTTTTATGTGCAATACTGCAAGAAGGAGGGAATAGATGGTCAGGCTTCAAGTATAAAACTTGTATCGTTTACAAATCTCTTACAGTCTATCAAGGATCTAACTGCAGTATTGAAGAATAACCCGCAGAATTCATCAGTCAAAGAGGCGAGAGATAGTGTTCAGACCTTCAATTTTGCCACACTCCCTCCACCCATACCACAGGACCAGTATATTGATATATGTCATTTTGCCGAACTCGTCTCTGAGGGAAACGGCGAGATCGCATCCGCCGCTGAAGAGGTAGTTGACATGGCTCGCTCCATAATATTTTCAACGCATACAGGCGAAAGCCTTAAGAATTCAAGAGGTTTATCTGTCTGGTTTCCTTATACATATTCTGAGTTTTTATTCAATTATTTGAAATATAAAAAACTTATTTATGCAATGACAACTGAGTGGGAAAAATTTCTCTTTTTATATTATGGAGTTCCTGATACTATACCTCCTACGGTTCCCTGTCCGCTACCAGCAGAGATATTTGGCAGCTCCTACACGATAAGATGGGAAGCATCTTACGATCTGACGTACATTTCGGAATACGAACTTGAAGAGATAAGAAATGTACAGGTGGTTTTGCAAGATGGATGCGAAGATTTTTATAATTTTGATGGAGAGGGATTTGTTGTATCAGCCCATCTACCTCATTCTGGGGAAGGATGTTTCTTTACAAAGGGTGGATGGCTTGTATCAAAAGAGAAATTCCATAAGGGTAGTTTCAGTTTTTTCAGGCATCAGAGAGGAGGAAGCCTTCGGATTCTCTTCTCAAAAGACCTGGTTGATTGGAGTGAAATTGCCGCTTTCTTAGACAATACAGAATGGATATCTGAAACAATTGACATAGATACAGAATCTTATGTTAAAATTGAGTTTTCTGGTGATAAC
>DAOUSS010000030.1 GCA_030627085.1 Candidatus Stahliibacteriota bacterium
ACTTTGACTTATGGGTTCCAGGGCTTAACTTCGTATTTGGCGAGGCAGAAGGGATAGGAGGTGGAGCTTGTATTATCTCACTCACCCGGTTAAGACAGGAATTTTACGGTCTTCCACCGGATACCAGTCTTTTCTATGAGAGGGCTTTAAAGGAAGCAGTACATGAACTCGGTCATCTTTATGGGCTTTTGCATTGTGAGAATTGCAAGTGCGTTATGCATTTTTCAAATAGCCTCCGGGATACAGATTATAAGGGCTCCAATTTTTGTAGAAAGTGCATGCACAAATTGCACCCTCAAGAATGAGATCAAAGAAGATGCGAATAAGTTTTTTTGAGGAATTTACTACTCCTGAAAATCTTGAAAAACTTGAACTTGTTAAGTTCAAGACGAAAGTCTACATTGCTGCATATGAGCTTAGTGAGTTTAAAAGGCTCAAAGAACTATTATATGAATATGAATTAGTCTACTGGCCAGTTCTCAAGAAAAGGGAGGGTTACTGGATTTCACCATTTTCAAAAAGGTCTGCCCTATGTAGGATCCTTGAGGAGGTAAGGCATGAACCTGTTCATCTGATGCTTGATTTAGAACATCCAATATTTGCTCCCTGGCTTTATATAACACAAATATCAAATTTCTTGAGGAACAAGTCATATATCTCCAATTTCATAGCCGAAAGAAAAGGAGAAACTACACTCGTTGAGCTAACAGGAAATAGACATAAGCTTGAGTTTTTGGGTTTATCCTACGAAAGTAAGAAAGCAAACATGGCGAAGATGTTTTACACAAGTCTCATTAAAGGGACAAGAAAAAGAAAAGAAAAATACCTTCGCAAAATCTGTGTGGATGGGGTTAAAGAGTATGGGTCAAGGTTTAGAATAGGCCTTGGATGTATAACAAAGGGGATATCTAGGCTTGAGCCAATCTTACCACCTGAAGAACTTGCAATAGATCTGGAAATAGCAGAGGAAAGTGGTGTGCAAGAAGCTATCATATATAGATTAGGTGGTTTAAACGAGGAATATATAAAAGTTATTTACAAATGAGGGATTATCAACGATTCTTGATTCCTAACTTTACTCCATTTGATCCTTTAGAACTTGCAAAAGAGACAGAGAAAATAGTCACTCGAGAAGGACCGGAGGGGATAGAAAGAAAATATGTAGGCATTTATTCTGCTCCTGTCTATAGAGGAATCGCTACAGGCTATGCTGCAGGTTGTTGCCTCAGGTGCATGTATTGTTGGAGTAATTGGTCAAGGGACTTCCCTGAAAAATTTGGTAAATTTTATTCTCCTAAGGAAGTTGCTCAGGGACTGTTTAAAGCAGCACGTGAAGGAATAAGGGCACCCGGCTGGGAGAGGTATAGAGGAACTAAGATTGAAAAACTCCGTCTATCTGGATGCGAACCCACTCTTGGAAAGGATCATCTGTTGAAGGTCCTTAAATTTGCGAAGGATTCAGAGTATCCGCTCTTCATTTTAGAAACAAATGGTATATTGCTTGGAGCTGATAGGGATTACGTGAGAAGTCTAACGGAGTTTAAAGAGAAACTCTATGTTCGCGTTTCATTTAAGGCAGCAATGCCTGAAGGTTTTGCCAAGCGAACAGGAGCCATTGGAAATTACTATGAACTTCCATTTAAGGCACTCCAGTGGCTTTTAGACGAGGGTATTTATGCTCGCGCAGCCGCAATGACAGATCCAGGAGTTATGCCCAAAGAAGAGAGACAAACTCTTATAAAGAGGCTCAACCAAATCTATCCGAGGCTTGGCAGGGAGCTTGAAGAAGAACAAATCGATAGATACGATACCACAGTTAACCGTCTAAAAGCATCTATTGACCCAGAATTTGCAAAAAGACTTGAAAAGAGAATTATGAACAGATATCAAGAGTATGAAAATTAGAGACCTGAAAGACACGGATTTGAAGAATGTAGTGGAGCCTTGCATCTGCGAGGAATCAACCAGAATCATAACCCTTTGTCGGAGAGGTGGATAATATGGAATGGTGGGAAGAATTATATGATGATATGAGGATGAGGGAGATGTTTGAGAAAATCCCAAAGGGTAGAACCGAGGCTCAGGTGGATTTTGTTGAAAAAGTTTGTAATCTCGAGAAAGGAGCAAAAATTCTTGACCTCGGCTGCGGATGGGGTAGACACTCAATAGAACTCGCTAAAAGGGGTTATGAAGTAACGGGATTGGAGATAAATCCTTCATATATTAAGGAAGCAAAGAAAAGGGCAAGTTCTGCAGGAGTGAAAATAGATTTCGTAGAGAAAGATATGCGAAAAATAACCTTTTCCGAAGAGTTTGATGCAATAATCCTGCTCTGGAACAGTTTTGGCTATTTCTCGGATAAGGAGAACGAAAAACTGATAAAGAGTATATACAAGGCACTAAAGGAGGAAGGGCATTTTGTGCTTGAGATAATAAATCGAGATTGGATTGTGAGACATTTTACTCCAAAGAACTGGCAAAAATTAAACGACATTTATATTCTTGAGGATAGAAAATTTGTTCTCGATGAAAGCAGAGTAAAGGGGAAAATCACCTATATCCAGGAAAATAAAAAAATGGAAAGAATCACCAATTTTCGTTTTTATTCCTATCACGAAATACGAGCAATTCTTAAATCCACCGGTTTTAGAAAAACACAAGGCTATGGCTCATTAGAAGAAACACCTATTGAACTTGACACTCATTTGATGGAGATAATCGGAAGAAAGTTGTAGGCACGATTTCAAATCGTGCGAATTCAAATGCCAATTAAGCACCAACATAAAGGAAGATATGAAATCTCCTGGGAGAAATTCGGGTCTCTATATAAAGAGCTGGCATTGAAGATAGCCGAAGAGTTTACACCCGAGTGTGTCGTTGGTATTTCTAAGGGTGGGCTTCCTCTCGCAACAGTTCTTGCCTCAATTTTCAGGGTAGACCTCTACCCCGTGAGACTTTCTTATCGAGAGATGGACAGAGAAATTCATTCATCCCCCAGATGGTCTGTGCCCGTCACTGATAAGGTCAAGGGAAAGAAGGTGCTTCTTGTAGATGACATAAGTGTCTCCGGAGAAAGCCTTAAAATTGCCAAGGAAGAGATTCTAAAAATGGGTGCAAAAGAGGTTAAAAGCGTAACTTTAAGTGTTCATACACACAGCGTGAAACCTGACTTTTTTATATTGGAAACAGACGCTCTCGTCATTCATCCATGGGATAAATGGGTGATGATAGATAGAGGATTCGAACTTCATCCAGAATACAGGGAGGAATAAAGTTGCGTTCTAAAAAGACTATATTCTTCATACTTTCTCTCTCAATATTTTCCTCAATGTTAGGAGTTGGTATTATATCTCCTCTTCTTCCAATATATACAAAAACCCTTGGCGCCACAGGAATCCAATTGGGTATCATCTTTGCCGGTTTTTCTATTGCCCGTGCCATATCTATGCCCGTAATTGGGAAGACCTCTGATAAGTATGGGAGAAAGATATTTATATGTATAGGGCTCTTCATTTACGCTATTATGTCTATAGGTTATGCGTTATCAAAGACAGCTTTTCATCTTGGCACAGTCAGATTCCTGCAGGGGTTCGCTGCTGGTATGATTATGCCTATAGCTACCGCTTATATAGGAGACATTGCACCAAAAGGTAGAGAGGGAACTTATATGGGATACTTTTATGTCGCCTTTTTTCTCGGTTTTGGAAGTGGTCCCCTTATAGGAGGATTCTTAAGCGATTATTTTGGGATGAGAACCGCCTTCTATACAATGGGGGGATTCAATTTCCTCGCCTTCGTTTTTGCCTTCTCCTTCCTTCCGGGAATAGAAGTCCATCGACAAAGAAATAATATCTCTATCTCGTATACCACAATGATAAGGGAGAGTAAAGTTATAAAGGGATTATTTACCTTCAGATTCACAAATGCACTTGCAAGAGGCATATTTGCCTGTTTTTTACCCATTTTCGCCGGTATTAAACTGGGTTTATCAGGTTCAGAAATAGGAATACTAATCTCAACAAGTTTTCTTCTAAATGGAATTTTCCAGGCACCAGGCGGAAGACTTGCAGATAGGTTTTCAAGAAGACGACTGGTTATGCTTGGGATTATTGTAGATATTGTCTGCCTTTCACTTATTCCGCTCACGAATAGTTTTGGTCAATTGCTTACTATATGCATTGTCTCAAGCGCCACCCGTGCCCTCTCTCTCCCATCTGCAACAGCTATGATAGCTGGCGAGGGAAAGAAATATGGTATGGGTTCTTCTATGGGAATATTCAATATGGCGCTGAGCCTCGGTATGGCGAGTGGGCCACTTATAGGCGGACTGGTCTCTGATTCTATTGGAGTCAAATTCAGCTTCTACTTCGCTGCTGGGGCTGAACTCGTTGGAATTTTACTTTTTGCTGTCTTTACAACTCAACGGGCGCTTGGCGTAAAAAAATAAATAAAGTAACATTTCTATCCGTATTACGGTAATTACCGTAACCAGGACAAAAAACTAAAAAGGTTCTGGGGGTACTTGAAATTGTCTTGACTTTTTTGTTAAATTGTGTTATAATCACTCCAAATCACACATTAAACACCGAAAACAGGCTTGTTTCACCCTTTCCTGTTTTCTCTATTTCTCCTTGCTTTCTATAAATTACCAGCAAGTAAATGTGTTCTCTAGTATTGTTAATACATAGCTTGCAGTCACTTCTTGAGAGATTATGCGAAATTTTCTTACCATAAAAGAAGACTTTATTAAGTACAAGTGGTATCTCATCACCGGATTTGCGGTACTTGTTCTGGTTGATGTACTACAGTTAATTATACCAAGAATACTTAAGTATGCAATAGATAGCCTTGTTGGCGGAAATGCACAACCCGGTATGCTTCTAAGATATGCACTCTATATAGTTTTGATAGCATTAGGGATGGGTATATGCAGGTTTTTCTGGCGGTATTGCATCGGAGGAACGGCAAGGAGGATTGAGAGAAATCTCAGATTGAGGCTGTTTTCCCATCTTGAAAATCTTGGAATGAAATTTCACTCAAACACACGGGTCGGTGACCTTATGGCACACGCAACCAACGATGTTGATGCTGTGAGAAGGACCGTTGGAATGGGCATAATAATAGGTACAGATATTCTTGTGCTTGGCTCTCTCTCAATAGTTTTTATGGTACTTATAAATCTTAAGCTTACATTGATAGCGCTTATTCCTTTCCCACTTCTTATATTCATAGTTTTAAGGTTCGGTAAATTAATTCATAAAAGATTTGAAGAGGTTCAGGCAGGTTTTTCCAATCTCTCGTCTTGTGTTGAAGAAAGTGTAAGGGGTATCAGAGTAGTACGAGGATATAACCAGGAACAGGGAGAGATAAAAAAATTTCTTACTATAAGCAGAGATTACATAAAAAGAAACATCAATCTGATTAAGGTGTGGGGATTTTTCTTTCCTATAATATTTTTCTTTGCAAATCTATCCATATGGATAATACTGCGTTATGGAGGAGTGGGCGTAATTACAGCCACAATATCTATGGGTGATTTTGTTGCATTTCAGTCTTACCTTATGATACTCGTATGGCCTATGATTGCTATAGGATGGGTTGTCAACATAGTACAGAGGGGCTCTGCCTCTATGGGGAGAATAAATAAACTGCTTGAAACCCCTTTAGAAATAAAGGATACCGGTAAGGCAAAAATAAAAAAGATAAGAGGTGTAGTGGATATAAAGAGTGTGTATTTTTCCTACAACGGAAGACCTATTATAAAAAACATAAGCCTTCATGCAGAACCAGGTAAAAAAATTGGCATTGTGGGTGGAATTGGTTCTGGAAAGTCCACACTCGTTACACTCATCGCAAGATTGTATGAGGTTGAACGGGGAGATATAATGCTTGATAGCATGCCTATAAAGGAAATTCCTCTTGAGACACTGCGAAGATCTATAGGATTTGTCCCACAGGATGTCTTCCTATTTTCTGATACCATAAGGGAAAACATAAGGTTTGGAAATCCTTATGCTACTGGTGATGAAATAGTGGAGGCGGTAAGATTATGTGGACTATCCGATGAAATTGAGAAGTTTCCCAATGGACTTGATACGGTTGTAGGTGAAAGGGGAATAGCTCTCTCAGGTGGACAGAGACAAAGGGTAACTCTTACAAGGTCAATAATCAAAAAACCATCCATACTGATACTCGATGATGCATTATCATCTGTTGACACGGAAAAAGAGGCAGAAATTATAGACAATCTAAGCGACTTTTTGAAAGAAAGAACAACATTTATAGTCTCGCATAGATTGAAGAGTTTAATTGATGCTGATGAGATAATCGTTTTACAGGACGGTGAAATAATAGAAAGAGGAATACATCAGGAATTAATAAAAATGAATGGTTTCTATGCGAACCTGTTCAGGCTTCAGCAACTGGAGGAAGTGTTCTAAATCAGGTGATAGGTGAAATGTGTAATGTGTGATGTGAAATGTTTAATGTGGAAGGCTTTGGGTGTTAGGTAACAGGTGATAGGTGTTAGGTGATAGGTGATAGGCATCACTTAAAATATTAAAATGCAAAATGCAAAATTAAATTCCAAAATCCAAATATCAAACGAAGATAAGCATTGGGCATTAGGTTATTGGGTTATTAGGCAGTGGTTGGTTAGTTGGTTAGTTTGTTGGATAGTTAGTTAGTCTTTAGTTTTGCTTATGTATGAAGAAGATAGAATAAGGAGAGTATCTAATCGGATAATAATAAAAAGACTTCTTGGATATCTGCGAGGGGAAAGGTGGTTCATAATAGGAGCAATAGTATTGACCATCATACTCACTGGAATACAGCTCTCCCTTCCTTATCTCACAAAGATAGCTATAGACAACTATATAATATCTACTGTTCAGATAATCCAGCCAGAAGAAGAGGAGATAGAGCTTATTAAATCGTTTAATACAGAGGCACTTATACGACTGGATGAAGAAAAATTTGCTATAAAATCAAATACACTCTCATCACTTCCTTCCTCATTTGTGCAAGAACTCTATAATGCTAAAAGACTTCAGGTAGAAAAATACTACCTCTTTAAGGCCCCATACAATGATATTATATGGAAAGTAGTTGACTACAGTGAGTTTAAGAATGTAAGGCTCATATCACATAATGCACTCAAAAAACTGAGTATAAAGGAGATATTAATCCTTCGTGCAAGTGATATCAAGGGAGTGAAACATATTGCCTATATATTCCTCGCACTTTTAATTGTGCATCTTGGTATAACCTTTGCCTCGATATTTGCACTTGCGTATGCTGGACAGATAGTTATGCATCGTATACGAGAGACGGTATTTACACACCTCCAGCGCCTAAAACTTTCCTTCTTTGACCGTATGCCATCCGGAAGACTTGTTACGAGAGCAACAAATGATATAGAAAAACTGAACGAGTTTTTTACAGATGTACTGACCGGTCTGTTCCAGGATGTATTCCAATGTGCAGGAGTCATGATTGTGATGATTCATCTGGAGCCCAGGCTTTCACTGGTATCCTTTACGGTCGTACCACTTATAGCAGTAGCTATGTCCCTATTCAGAAGAAGGATAAGGAGGGTCTATCAAAGAGCAAGACTGCTTCTCGCTAGGTTGAATTCAAAAATATCAGAAAGCCTTAATGGGATAAAGGTTATTCAGCTGTTTAACCAGGAAAGAAAAATAGCAGAAGATTTCCAAAATGTAAACGAGGATTACTATAAGGCTAACATGCAGCAAATATTAACGTATGGTGTGTTCAGACCAATTGTAGACATCCTTGCATCTATAGCTATAGCACTGGTTTTATGGTATGGAGGGGGACAGATAATACAGAGCACTGTAACACTGGGCATACTTGTGGCGTTTCTCTCGTATATAAATATGTTCTTCAGACCAATAATGGACATATCCGAGAGGTTTAATATTGCAGAGGAGGCAATGGCGGCTTCTGAACGTGTGTTTACCCTTCTGGATACAAAAGAGATAGAGGAAAACCGGGGCAAAAAACGAAAAAAGAGATTTGAAGGAAAGATAGAGTTCAGAAATATATGGCATAGATATAAAGAGGAGTGGGTCTTAAAAGATGTAAGTTTTACTGTGAATCCAAAAGAGCGAATAGCGATAGTCGGGCCCACAGGTGCTGGAAAGACATCTATAATAAGTCTTCTTCCAAGATTCTACGAGCCCGAAAAAGGAGAAATACTAATAGATGGTATATCTATTTCAGATTATAATGCAAATTTCCTGCGGCAAAATATAGGAATTGTAATGCAGGATGTATTTCTGTTTGCAGGCAGTATAAAGGATAATATAAGACTGCACAATCATAATGTAAGTGATGAGGATGTAAGAAAAGTGGCGGAGTATGTAAATGCTCACAGATTTATTGAAAGTCTTCCTGAAGGATATGATACAGACGCCAAGGAAAGGGGTGCAAGGTTCTCTGTTGGTGAAGGGCAACTTCTTGCCTTTGCACGAGCACTTGCAGTAGACCCCGCAATTCTTGTACTGGATGAGGCAACCTCCTCTGTTGATTCGCAAACGGAAGCCCTTATACAGGATGCTATAGCAAAACTCTTAAAAGAGAGAACAAGTATAGTTATAGCACACCGGTTATCTACAATAAAAACAGTGGACAGAATACTTGTTATTGACAAGGGAAGGATAGTGGAAGAGGGGAGGCATAGTGAGTTGATAAAAAAGAAGGGCATGTATTATGCCCTCTATAGATTGCAATATATGAAGTAGTAAACCATTTTTACTTCACTTCAATCCTGTATAAATCCTTTCTTCTATCTTGAAATATATCGTTTCTTTCTGTAACCATCTTGTTTTGTGCCTCAAGAGGGTCACATTCAACAGTCCATACGCCTTGAGATTCCTCTCCAACCCTTATTAATATCTTTCCATCTGGTCTAACGACCTGGGATCTTCCTGTAAATGTGACTTCTCTTTCCTCTCCCATACGATTCGTAGTAATTATGAAAACCCTGTTCTCAATAGCCCTTGTTATCATAGCATCCTGACAGTATGGAAGAACAAGATTGGTAGAATGTGCGATAATTTGTGCCCCTTTAAGGGCAAGAATTCTCCAGGGTTCTGGAAATATCCAGTCAAAGCAGACGAGAAGACCTACTTTTACCTGATTACTACCAATGGTTACATCAAATACAGGAAATCCAGTATCGCCCGGGGTAAAAAAAGATTTTTCCTTATTAAATAGATGTGCCTTGCGATATATTTTGATCTCCCCTTCAGGGGATAGAAGACAGGATGAATTATAGAGCCTCTCCCCTACTCTCTCTGCCATACCAAACACGAGAAAAAGGTTGTTATCTTTTACAATAGGAGTGAGATACTCTACAGTAGGACCAACAGCTTCCTCGGCAAGTGTGTCAAGTTCCTCCCTATCCTTAAATACATATCCAGTAAAGCACAGTTCCGGCAAAACGATAAGGGCGTTTTTCTCCCCTGAAAGCATCTCCTCTACTCTTTCAAGATTCCCTTTTTTGTCTCCAAAAACCGGGCTATATTGCAAAAAACCTACTCGCATCACTTATCCTTTTCACCTAACACCTGACATCTAATCTCTAAAACCTATTACCTTACACATAACACATTCAACATTTCACATTTCACATCTCACATTCAACATCAAACATTTTAGATCTCATTTAACACCGTCTTCAGAAGTACTTCCTCTATGTCTGGTTTTCCTATCTCCTCTAGTTCATATCTTACACGGGCATAAGGCTTTTGTATTTTTATTATCTTTATAATATCTATTGGGGTTGCCACCACTACTGAATCGCAAGGGATTTTGCTTATCGTCTCTTCAAGTTCTTTTATTTGCTGTTCGCTATATCCCATTGCAGGTAATACACTTCCCGTTGTTGTGTATTTTTTGTAAGTGTCTCTTATAGAACCGATTGCATACGGTCTTGGGTCTATTATTTCCTTTGCCCCGAATCTCTTCGCCGCCACAAATCCTGCACCATAAGCCATTCCTCCGTGGGTAACCGTTGGACCATCCTCTATCACCAGCACCTTTTTATCCTTTATAATATCAGGATTGGAAACCGAGATAGACGAATTTGCAAATATGACCGTAGCATCTGGATTTGCGGTTTTTATATTTTGCTTAAGTTTTTTTACATCCTTATCCTCTGCACTATCCATTTTGTTCACAACTATCACATCTGCCATACGCAGATTTGTTTCGCCCGGATGATAGAGAAGTTCATGTCCAGCTCTCAATGGGTCCACCACAACTATCAAAACATCGGGTTTATAAAAGGGAAAGTCATTGTTTCCGCCATCCCATAGGATTACATCTGCTTCTTCTTCTGCCTTCCTTAGAATTTCACCATAATCAACACCTGCATATACTACTACTCCTCTGTCTATAATAGGTTCATACTCTTCCCGTTCTTCGATTGTGCACTTATCCCTATCCAGGTCATCATAACTTGCAAATCTCTGAACGACCTGTTTTTGAAGGTCCCCATAAGGCATAGGATGTCTTATAAGGCACACCCTTTTATTGTGTTTTTTAAGTATATCCGCAACTTTCCTTGATGTTTGACTCTTTCCGCAGCCTGTTCTTACTGCACACACTGCTGCAAGGGGTTTCCTGGATTCTATCATCGTGGATTTTGGACCGAGAAGCATAAAATCTGCGCCCGCAGACATCACTGTAGAGGCAAGATGCATAACATGGTTATGTGGAACATCGCTATAAGCAAATACAGCAACATCAACATTTAGGGTTTTTATAAGATGCGTTAATTCAGATTCCGGGTATATTGGGATACCTTTTTTATACATATTTCCTGCAAGGAAAGGTGGATACCTTCTGCCTTCAATATTTGGTATCTGAGTAGCGGTAAAACCCACAACCTCATACTCTTTATTGTTTCTGAATACCACATTAAAATTGTGGAAGTCTCTTCCAGCTGCTCCCATGATTATCACGCGTTTGGGCATACAACCTCCTTGAATGTTGTGTTTAACTACACCTGCCTGCCATCAGACAGGGAGTACACAGAGAATGCTTGTCAATTTACAACTGGCGTTTTGGAATGAAGGTGAGATAGTATAACATAAAATCCCCAAAAAGTCAAGGGAAATCTATTGGCACTGTAAACAGTGCCCAACCATATACCAGACGGTATATGGTCGGTCCCCCTTCCCTGCCTGATGCCTGCTCTACCTTGGCGGGGACAGACAGGAAGGGTAGATCAAGATTATAGAAAAAAGGGGCGTCAAATTCAACGCCCCTTTTTATCTGGTTCAGTCTTGCTTTCGGTTCTACTTCATCAGCACGAGCTTCTTTGTTGTTTCATGGTTGTCTGTTACGAGCCTTGTGAAGTAGATTCCTGAGGGAAGATTCCTGTTATCCAATCTTATAATATGATAACCCGCCTCAAGCCTGTCGTCCACAAGTGTCTTTACCTCTCTGCCTGATACATCATAAACCTTAAGAGACACCCTTTCCTCTCTCGGTATACCAAACCTTATAGTCATATCATTCCTCGCTGGATTTGGATAAAGGGATAGGGAATGAACGATGG
>DAOUSS010000229.1 GCA_030627085.1 Candidatus Stahliibacteriota bacterium
GACGTGAAAAGACCGTGTAAATACCCACGCAAGGCAAGGCCCTCAATGGAGGCATGTGGAATAGATGTATTCCAGACTTTGAGAAATTTAGACTTGAATATTGAGGTAGTTAAATCAGAAAACTTGCCGTGCACCCTTTGTGGTGCTGTCTTGATAACATGATTATTCAATTTCTTCTTGTTCTCAAGCATTATATCATCGAGATATTGCCTGCTCTTTTATTTGGATTTTTTTTGAGTGGGTTAGTTTACGAATTGTCCCAACCGGTTGGATAAAGAGATATCTGGGTAGGCGCGGAATAATTCCTATTCTTTACTCAACCTTCGCCGGTATGATTTTGCCGATATGTTGTGTTGGCTCATTACCTGTTGCTATAAGTTTCCACAAGAAGGGAGCGAGGTTGGGACCGGTCCTTGCCTTTCTTGTAGCAACACCTGCAACTTCTGTGACTGCTCTTATCGTAACCTACAGATTGTTAGGCGTGAGTTTTACTGTCTATATATTCTTTTCAGTAACCCTTATGGGGGTGATTATAGGCAGTATCGGAAATCTTCTTAAAGTTAGGCAAAAGAGCAAGGATGAAACGGCAGTGGACCCTGTATGTGGAATGAATGTGGTTAAAAAGAACGCTAACAAAATAGGGTATAAGGATAAGAACTACTATTTCTGTTCACCCCATTGTGCCCAGGTTTTTACAGATGAACCAGAAAAATATTTTGTAGCCGCAGACTTTAGTCTGCGAAAAATAATATGAAAAAATATGAAAGAAATTACAAGGTCACAGAGGCGAGGAATAAAGATCTTTCATAAATCTTTAATGAATCAAAATCTCTGTGCTTTCTGTGGTTAGATTTTTCACAATACCTTTTGAATAAAAGGGAGGAAGATATGAGATGGAAAGATTTATTAAAGGAGACAAAGGTATTTAAAGACTTGTCTTCTGAGGAGATAAATTTGGTGGAAAAATTGGCAAAAGAGAGAACCTATAAAGCTGGTACTAAGGTTCTTAAGGAGGGCGAACCTCCCATAGAGTTTTTCATATGTATTGAGGGAGAGTTGGCAATTCAGATTGATGTACCAGGTAGAGGAGCTATCACGACCCGTACGATAAGTGACAAGAGTATTTTTGGCTGGTCGGCACTGGCAAACAGCCCGCGTTATGGAGCATCAGTGGTAACAAACAAAGATTCTAAAGTGTTGGTTTTCAGTGGAACCGAGCTGAAGAAGATGTTTGAGAAATATCCTCGGATGGGTTATCTTGTAATGCGAAATCTAATTGATGTAGTATCTTCACGTCTTCAAGATGTGCGGTTCGGCCTTGCAAGTTGTATTATAGACTACCGTAAAAGCTAACCTCTGAATTGAAAAGCTCCCGGGTCATACGGGGTCAGACCTGAAAAAAGAAAATGCTTGACATAAGATGGAATCTGATGTAAAATAATTGTATGGCAAGAAGACCAAGAGTAGAATATCCTGGTGCATTTTATCATGTTATTACCCGGGGTAATAATAGGGAGGACATATTTTTAGGAAGAGGTGATAGGAGAAGATTTCTTGATAAACTGGGAGAATACAAGGAGAGATATCATTTCTTATTGTATGCTTACACCCTGATGAGAAATCACATACACCTGCTAATTGAGACAGGGGATGTACCTCTTTCAAAGATAATGCAAGGGATATTACAATCTCACACACAGTATCATAACAAAAAGTACGGGACAGTAGGGCATTTATTTCAGGGGAGATATAAAGCGATATTGTGTGATAGGGATGCATATCTATTGGAATTGGTGAGATATATACATCTTAATCCTGTCCGTGCTGGAATAGTGGAAGACCCCACAAGATATCATTGGAGCAGTCACAGGATATTTATAGGATTGGAAGGGGGCATTGTAGATTATGAATTTGTATTGAGGCTCTTTCATAGGTCAAAGGAGAGGGCAATAATGTTGTATGAGAATTTTGTGAGAGAGGGGATTGGGATTGGCAGGAGGGAGGAATTTTATCTCACACAGGACCAGCGATTTCTGGGCGAGGAAGAGTTTATAGAGAAGGTTAAATCCAAAGTAGACGATATTGAAATGAGAGAGGAAGTAAAAAAGGACAAGACTCTACAAGATATACAAGAGATTATTGAGGATATAACAAGTGTAAGTAAAGAGGAGTTAATCGGACGGAGTAGGGCGAAGACTATTGTTGAGGCAAGGGGTCTTTTTGTATATCTCGGCAGAAGATACACAAAAGCGAGTAATCGTGAGATTGGAGACTTTTTAAGACGCGATCCGACAATAGTATCATATCTTATAAGACATAAAACAGTGGAATTATAGCAGAGATTAATAAGAAAGAAAAATTTGCCGTAGATTCTTTTTTCAGGTCTGACCCCATATGTCACTGCATTTTTTTCTTGACATTATTTCAATTTAGTTGTATAATTTTACAACAAGAGCACGAAGAGATTTTAGATTTCAGATTTTAGTTTGTAGTTAGAATCGTGGTGTCAGGAGTTGCCTTACGGCGACCTTTGGTATCCCTCCTGACACAGCTGTGTCGCCATCGGGTTGCAGACTCGTCTACAGGAAAGGTAACTTCTGACGGCACGGAATCTCTTATTTTTTGTGAACTTTGTGGTTAGATCAGTATTGTCATTCGCACTGGGGACACAGATTTACCCCGTTAAATTGAACTGCTCCAGCACTAATAAGTCTGGTGTTTATCGTTAAGTTATTTAACGAGGTGAACGCTGATTAACACAGATTTATTTTTAAAATGTTTTTATTTCAAAGAATTATTTTCTTTATTTATCTGTGGATATCTGCGTTATCTGCGTCCAAGTTGTCCGTGTTGTCATTTGCACGGTTGAAACCGTGCCCTACTTTTGCACCACAAAGGCACAAAGAACACTAAGATTATAGATTCAGATTGTAGATTGTGGGCGA
>DAOUSS010000279.1 GCA_030627085.1 Candidatus Stahliibacteriota bacterium
CCTCACTGCTTTAATGCCAACCCCTGCATAATCTGCTGCCACTTCGGATGAACCATCAGATTTCACTCTGTAAATAGCGTTACCACTTCCACCACAGTATATGTTACCCGAAGGGCCAAAATCCAGATCATAGACCCCACCCGGAAGTGCGGCAAATAATTCATCCGTGCCACCCCCGGGAAGGACACGAAACATATAGTTTAAGATATTGACATAGTATAAATATCCTCCAGGTCCTACTTTCATAGCCGAAGCCTTGTCAAAACTGGAAGTAGCATAGTCGTGTTGTTCACCATCCGGGGTAATCTTGGCTATCTTTTTCCCAGCAAGGGATACATAGAGATTCTCATCTATATCGCACGCAATGCCATAAGCGTCATCGTAATCGCCGAAACCTCCGTATTCAATAGCCGCTAATTGAAGCTTGTATGGATAGTATTCGGCAAATAAAATAGCACCGTCTACCCGAAGCTTGATTGTTAAGGAATCTCCAGATACATTAGGCGCTAATACGACAAGCTCTGTATCAATTGCGGATAAATTCGTCGCTTTTATACCATTAAAATAGACATGATTTTCTTCTTTAACTGCAGAAAAATTTTCTCCCTTTATTGTAACTTCACCAATAACCGCAAAAGCACCATCTACTGGTTCAACGCTGGTGATGACAGGAGTCGGTTTACTCTCATACTCTGGATCCCAGATGCTGGAGTATTCCTTTTCACATCCTATAAAAGAAGCAAAAGCAAGAAACACTATAATGATAGTTATAAGGGCTTTATTCATTAGATACCTCCTTGTGAGTATATACTCAATATTGTCTTTGGTGATAATAGTTCACTTTTCATTTCTTTTTATTAAATGAAAACTATTGAGATACTGTAAAACCAACTTGCCAAATTCATTGGACTTGGGGTTTTTATTTGGTTTTCGTATTCTTCCGTCGTTGTAAAATATCCCTGTCGAATAAAGAGTACCTAAAATATCAGGACGATTATCGATTGGGAAGCCGGCTTTTTTCCAGTAGCTCTGTATAATTTGCAGATAAGCAGATGCATAATAGATATTTAAAGTGTCATTTTTTAATTTATAAATCAACTCTTCAGGACTTTCGCTTATTTTTAAAATACTTCTATACTTCTCCCCTGGATAAAATTTACTAAAAGGGTCGTTTAGTTGCTTCTCTATCCAATAAGCTGTCTTAATCTTCACCTGACAGAATCCTATTGAACTGTTTCTCCCTGCTCTTGCAAGAATAATGTCAAGAGCATCATCAGTCCAATTATAATATAACGTTCTTTCAACAAAGACAATTGCCGATAGATATTCCCAATTTATATCAAAACATACACCTGCTTGTTGAAATAGAAGCTTCCTCTCTTTTATCTTAAAAATAGTTGTATCAGGTTCCTCAGCACATATAGCCCCTGCCTGCATAAGCATGGTTGAAACCATTAAGATAAGAGCGACGGTATTAAAAGGCTTTGTAATCAGTTTATAATTATCGAAGTAGGGTTAATTTTACTGTCTTTGAAAATTTCTTCCCACTTTCTTTTATTGGTGTAGCCTTAAAGTTAATAAAGTATATACCACTCGGCACATCAACGCCTTTGTTATCAGTACCATTCCAGGTTAATTGATGAGTTCCTGCTGGTTTTGATGGAATAGTAAAATGGTTTATTACCTGTCCAGATGAATTAAAAACCGTTACTTCAACTTTTGAAAAACATGGAAGAGGATATCTTATAGTTGTAGATGGACTGAAAGGATTTGGATAACTTCCTAATAATTCAAATCTTTCGGGTATTTGTGCTGTGTTCTCTAACTTCCCAGACTGATCGGCTTTTCCAAGTTTTGCAATTCCTCCCCATCCCACCTCATCACCCAATAGATGATGTGCCTGTATTGCAGAAGAGGACCCCGGAAAGTAGTAATCCAATTGATTTAATACCTCTATTGTATTTTCCATATCCTCTTCATTAAAGTAGTACATAAACTTTTGAAATAGGGCAACTTCTGCAAGAAATGTATCTCTATATTCTTTGAAGACTTTATCTATTCTTGGAGTTCCTGTTTCAGCTTCAAAGAACGCAAGTAGAAGTTCTGCAGATCCATAAAGTATCTTCTTTTCCTCTATTTCTGATAGATGATATAGATAACCCTCGAATGCCTCCATATCATACCCTTCTTGGGCATCAGGTAATCTACTTGCCTGCCACAGAAGGTCTAATGCAAAGAGTGTCTGAAGCGAATCTGGATATGTCTTTATTACATTTTTACAAATCTCACAGGCATATTCTGGATAGTTATTGTAAATCAATGTGTGTGCGAATCTCAATTGCTGAATTAA
>DAOUSS010000176.1 GCA_030627085.1 Candidatus Stahliibacteriota bacterium
GAAAAGAAGATTATTGAGACTACAAAATCGACCTACTTGGCAAAAGCAATAATATTTGCTACCGGAAGTGGAATGCAAGGACTTGGAATAGAAAATGAAACTTGGTTTGGTGGAGGTATCTTTTACTGTGATGAGTGTTGCAAAGATTTTCTCTATGGGAAACATATTGTAGTTATTGGTTCTTCACCTGAGGCAGTAGAGGAAGCTGTTAATCTTAAAAAGTTTTCCACTCAGATAAAAGTAGTGGATCACGCCGAGCCGATCACCTTCACTGGAGAAGATAAGGAAAAATTGAGAGAAAATAATGTATCCTTGGTCGATGACCACTTTGTTGAGAAAATTGAAGGTCAGCCGGGACATAAATTTCTCACATTGAAGAAACAGAGCAAAGATAAGAGTATTAAAATTGAAGCTGATTGTGTGTTTATAGCTGCTCCTTTAAAGAGCATCGTTCATGTTGCACGGAAAGCAGGGCTTAAGACACATCGTAGAGGATGTATTGTCGTTGATGAATACGGCGAAACCAAGATGAAAGGCGTTTTTGCCGCAGGTGCCTCTACATCGGTACTTAAAGACATCATCCCCCCTTGCATAGGTGATGGAGCTAAAGTTGCAGCTAGCTTACGTATGTATTATTTAAAGAAGAGCGATCAATGAGTTTTTACTGTAAAGCCTGTACAGGATGCCAATTGATTTTATTCATAAGGCAATCAAAGAGGCGAGAAAGAAAACTGCGTGTGATAAGATAGATAAATCCGACATAGAATCTATTTCAGAAAAAGGGTATCTACCGGAAGTCAAGTCACTTATAGAACGCATTCCAAAGAGGTAAGGTAAAGCTATGATTAAAAATTTGAATAAGGAGATCACCGCAGAATTAGAACCCAAAACACCGTATAATTTTGATGCCAATTTTCACAAGCCGTCTCATTTTCCATCTTCTGACAACGCTTGGGAGGAAGGCAGATATTGGATAACTATGAGCTGGAAAGGTGAGAAGTTAGGATTGAAATTTGAAAATAAAGGAACGGTAAATAAGCCAAAAATCCAAGTTAGTATTTATTCCCAAAAGGAACTATCGAGTAAATTTGTGCAGAGTTTGATTCCTGAAGTTAGATGGAGATTCAATTTTGACTCTGACATTTCTGAATTTTGTGATAAATTTAAAAACGATGAGTTTATGGGTTCCATAATTAGGAGATGGAAAGGGATGAAGCCAATAGCTGCAAATTCTCTTTATGAAACTCTGATCATTTACCTTGTTCTACAAAATGTAACTGTAAGAAGATCTATGCAAATGCTTGAGAATCTGTTCGAGAAATTTGGCAAGAGGGTAGAATTTGACAATAGGATTCTATCAACGTTCTGGGAGCCAAGTGAGATGGCAAAATCAACAGAACAAGAATTAAGAGAGTTAAAACTTGGCTATAGAGCAAAATTTTTTATAAAAATTACAGAACAGTTTGTGAACGGAGAGATAAAAGAATTTGCCTTAAGAAAGATGGGCAAGGATGAAGTCAAGAAGGAAATGCTAAAGCTATATGGAATTGGGCCTGCTTCAGTTGAATATCTGCTCTTTGATGATTTCTATTTTTGTGATGCTCTAAAAACAATTCCACCGTGGGAGCAGAAGATAATGTCAAAATTGGTATTCAATAAGAAATTAGTTTCTGCAAAGAAAATATTGGAATTTTTCAAAAAGAGATATGCTGGGTGGGAGAAATTAGCGTTTCATTATACCTGGGAAGATGTTTTTTGGAAAAGGAAATATCAACATATTGAATGGTTAGAAAAAGAGATAAGATTATAGCTGACAACAATAAGAGTAAGGCAGTGGAAGAGAATACTTTAGATTCAAATCTGATAGATTTATTAGAAAAGAAATACGGGTCACTTTGGAAGACTATCTGGCCAGAGGAGTACACTTTCAAAGATCCGTTTAAGAACTTGATAATTACGATTCTTTCACAAAATACATCCGAGGCAAACTGCATCCGTGCCTACGAGGGATTGGCGGTAAAATTTGATGTTACACCTCAAAGCCTTAGCGGTGCAGATGAAAGTGAGATCAAAGAATCAATTAGAAGCGGTGGACTTTATAATGTGAAGGCAAAGAGAATTAGGGAGGTTTCCAGAGCAGTCTTAGAGAAATTTGGAGGTGACTTAGCATCTGCCCTTGATCTTCCCAAGGAGGAGGCAAAGAAGAAGTTGATGGAGTTACCTGGAATAGGAGACAAGACAGCGGATGTTCTTTTAACCAGCCGCTACTCCTATCAAAAGGTGATACCAATTGACACACATTTTGAGAGAGTTGCAAAGCGAATAGGTTTAGTCGACCGAGTTGCCGATTATAACACTATACAGAAAGCATTGATGCATTTCTTACCGGAGGAAAAACGTGCACAATTGTCTGGTCTATTGTGGCTCTTTGCCAAAAATACTTGCAAAACAAAGAATCCAAAATGTTACGAATGCCCACTCGCTCAAATATGTGAATATAAAAATAAAAAGGGTTGGGGAAAGTAGTTCTTGTTGGGATTAGCTGGTTAATAGCGATGCAGAAAGTTCTTGACATCTTATAAAATTGGCGGTATAATAATAAAAGGGGGAGTGGGTATAGAATTGGAAGAACGCACCGAAATATATGTCCTTGCTAATAGGAGCAAAGAATGAGATTGTATAAAAAAGGGAGCTCGCACCTGTTTTGCGGCTACTGGAATGGGTCCGGGGTCGAAATCGGACTCACCGAAAATCTCAATAGTATCCCTGAAGGCGATCAACTGCACTATCACACCTACAGAGAATACTATCTGATTTTGGAGGGGGAGGGAGCTCTATAGGTAGAAGATAAGATTATCTTGCTTTCAAAGGATACACTCCTAATGGTTGAGCCTTATGAAAAACATAAATGGCACTCAATAGATCCAATTGTTGGAATTAGATGGGTTATCATAAGGGAGAAGTCGCTTCCCGACAGTAAAATCATTATAAAAGCTGAAGAAAAGGATGGCTACAGTAGATAGCACGCATATATGTTGCGGGCTTATGCCCTTGCCCTTCGGGACATCCCGCCAAGGCGGGATGTTGTATTTGCTGGGACCATTACTTGAGATGGATGCAGCAAAAAATCGAATATCAAAATATAAAAGTGAGGAAAATTTATGAACATTGAAGCATTGAATCGAAAAATGTTTGCAGGTGCTGCAAAATACCTGAATACCAGCCGAAAAGGATTTAGGGAGGAATATTCTGCCTTTATCCGAAGCAATACAGACTTAGAAGAGGGTGCCAGGGTGCTTGATGTAGGTTGTGGACTTGGATTCTTGGCCAAGACCATTGAAAAATTCATGAAATCTCTCGAGATCCACGGAATTGACCTTTCTTCAGAACTCATCGAAAAAGCAAAAGAGGATTCAACGATTCAATTTGTCACGGGGGATACTTATAATTTACCCTATCCAGAATCGTTTTTTGACCTTACCATCTGTCAGACTTTGTTTATACACCTTGCTAACCCCGAATGTGCCTTGGGGGAAATGGTTAGAGTCACTAAGCCATCAGGCCAAATAATTGCAATTGAACCCATAATTCATACAGATGGTTTAGATCGATTTGTTCCTGGAGAAGCAAGCATAAAAGTAGAGGAAAGAAAAAAACTTACCGCCTTTGATATAGAGAAAAAGAAGGAAGGAGGAATTGATATGTTTATTGCAAGAAAACTCCCTTATTTGTTTTTGTCAAAGGGACTCAGCGATGTGAGAGTTTCAGCTCATACTTTCGTATCCTTCTCTTTAGGTGAGTCGACTAATGACCAAAAACAAGAAAGTTCGGAACAGATAAGTTTCTCCTCATACGAAATGATGATGTTACAACTTGGCTATCCCAAGGGTAAACTAGAAAAGTTGCTTTACTATGAGAAGAAATTTGCCAATGTTCTCGGTGAA
>DAOUSS010000207.1 GCA_030627085.1 Candidatus Stahliibacteriota bacterium
ACAGTATTTCATTACTCCGCACTTGCCGAATCTATTTGACATTTGGATTTTCATTGGAAATTAGAAATTCGGATTTTGAAATTTTGCTGTGTTCATTTGATACCACAGGTGGTTAATACATTTTTGTTATAAACATTATTGCCTTTTTATGCATCCAGTTGTCTTGACCGTTGCAGGTTCTGATTCTTCTGGTGGAGCAGGTGTACAGAGAGATATAAAGACATTTGAGTCTATTGGTGTTTATGGTGCATCCTGCATAACTGCCCTCACTGCACAGAATACTGAAGGAGTGAAGAAAATCCTGTCTCTTCCTCCTTCTTTTGTAAAGGAGCAGATTGATGCGGTATTTGAAGACATGAGGGTTTCTGCGGTTAAGACGGGCATGCTGTATGACGAATCCATAATACTTGCTGTAGTTGATAGACTGAAATTCTATATGCCTCGTTATATAGTTATTGACCCTGTTATGATTGCAAGCACAGGTTCCCGCCTTCTATCGGAGGATGCTGTTAGCTCCTTATTTCATAGGCTTCTTCCAATAGCCACCATTTCTACTCCAAATAAGATAGAGGCGTCTTTATTGTCGGGTATAGAGATAGAAAAAGTAGAAGATGCAGAGAAGGCAGCAAGAAAAATATTTGATATCTGTAAAAGACCTGTTTTGATTAAAGGTGGACACATTGAGAAAAAAAAGGCTGTTGATATTTTGTTTGATGGAGAAAGAATAACACATTTCTCAGATGAAAGATTTGAGACGAAAGTACACGGCGCCGGATGTTGTCTTGCATCTGCAATAGCCTCATATCTTGCACTGGGTAATAATCTTTTATCATCCATAGAAAAGGCAAAAGCCTTTGTAACAGAATGTATAAGAAATGCCCGGCATTATGGTAAAGGGCTTCTTGTGTGGTAATCAGATGATAGGTGGAATGTGGAATGTTAAATGTGAAATGTGGGATGTGTAATGTTGAATGTGGAATGTGTAATGTTAAATGTTGAATGTGGAATGTGGAATGTGAAATGTGAAAGGAAGTTTTGAGTTTTTATAGTTTTCATTTACTGCCTACTGCCTACTGCATACTATTTTTATGCTATGCCGAAAAATCTTATAATAGTGGAATCACCCACGAAGGCGCGCACTATAAAGCGATACCTGAATAAGGAGTATGAAGTGGCGTCTTCCAGAGGGCATATATTGGACCTTCCACAGAATAAACTGGGTGTGGATATAGAGAAGGATTTTGAGCCATTCTATATTCCAATAAAGGGCAAAGAAAAAGTAATCAAGGAACTAAAGCAAATCTCCGGGAAGGCGAAAAGGGTAATACTTGCAACAGACCCTGACAGGGAAGGCGAAGCGATTGCGTATCATATTCAAAATATTATAGAGAGAGATGCAGAGAGGGTCCTCTTCTACGAGATTACGGAGAAGGGTGTAACACAGGCACTCAAGAATCCAGGCGGTATAGATATGTCAAAGGTGGATGCACAGATAGCAAGGAGGATACTTGACAGACTTGTTGGCTATACCGTCTCTCCACTTCTGTGGAAGGTGTTTAAGAAACCCGCACTATCAGCGGGCAGGGTGCAATCAGTTGCCCTCAGGCTTATATGTGAAAGAGAGAAGGAGATAAGGAGTTTCGTACCACAGGAGTACTGGAATATAACGGTTCGGCTGAGACTTCGGCGAGCTCAGTCGAGCCGTTCACCGAAGACTGTCGGATTACAAAAGAAAGAGACAAAAGAGGAGTTTGACGCAAAATTGCTGGAGATTAAACCAAAAACAGAAAAGGAGGCAGTTGAGGTTGTAGATGACATTTCTATAAAGAAGTTCGTGGTAGAGAATTTCAAGGAAGGGAAAAAACTAAAGCATCCAAAACCACCCTATATCACGAGCACCCTCCAGCAAGATGCTTCAGCGAACTTAAATATGAGTGCATCCCGTACAATGAAGGTTGCACAGGAATTATTTGAGGGTGTAGATGTGGGTGGAAAGGCAATAGGCTTGATAACATATATGAGAACAGACTCTGTGAGAATCGCAGATGAGAAGGTAAAAGAGGCAAGGAGATTTATAAAAAATACATACGGAGAGAAGTTTATACCTCAAAGACCGAATATATACAAGGAGAAGAAAGGTACTCAGGGAGCACATGAGGCAATTCGTCCTACATCCCTGGAACTTCCACCATCAAAGGTAAAGCAGTATCTAACATATGACCAGTGCAGAGTATATGATATAATATGGAAGAGATTCCTTTCATCCCAGAGTGCATCGGCAAGATACAACACGAGAAAGGCAGTTATAAAAGCAGGTGAGTACAGATTTGAGGCATCATCAGAGATGCTTGAATTTCCGGGATTTCTCGTGATAGCAGGAGTTAAGGAGAAAGAGGGTAAGAAGGTCCCGGAACTGGAAAAAGGGGAGATACTGCACTTAGTTTCAGTCAAAAAGGAACAGGAATTTACAAACCCAAAACCGCGATATACAGAGGGTAGTATGGTAAAAGAACTTGAGGCGAAGGGTATAGGTCGACCATCTACTTATGCACCTATAATATCAACTATAATACAGAGGGGCTATGTAGAGAAAGACAAAGGGAAACTCGTACCAACCGAGCTTGGAGAAATGGTAAATAGTGTGCTTATCAAAAATTTCTCTAAATTGTTTGCTGTGAAATTCACAAAAGAGATGGAGGAACAACTTGATAGGGTTGAGGCACGAGATATTGAAAAAAAAGAGCTCCTTTCTAAATTCTATGAAAAGTTTTCCGAAAGTATTGAAAGATTTGATACAAGAGAGGCAAGACAATCTCTTGAAGAGGTTACCGATGAGATATGTGAAAAATGTGGGAAGCCTATGGTTGTAAAAATTGGCAGATACGGAAGATTCCTCGCATGTTCAGGATATCCAGAGTGTAAAAATACAAGACCGCTCAACAAAGCCCCTGAAGTAGAAAAGGTTGGAGAAAAATGTCCCTTGTGTGGTAGGGAGCTCGTTATAAAAAATGCGCGGTACGGTAGATTTGTTGCCTGCAGTGGGTATCCCGATTGTGACTTTACAAAGCCAGTCAGTACTGGTGTTAAATGTCCTGAATGTGGGGATGAGATAGTAGAAAGAAGAACGAAGAGAGGAAAGACATTTTATGGCTGTAAAAACTATCCGCAGTGTAAATTTTCAATCTGGAACTCTCCTATCCAGATAACCTGTCCTAAATGTGGCTGTAGTATAATGGAGAAAAAGGGTAAATTTCTTGTGTGCCCTAAATGCGGCGCCAAAGAGCCAGTCAGCGTTTAAGTCTCTTCTTTGGGACGCAGATTTTCGCTGATATACGCTGAT
>DAOUSS010000116.1 GCA_030627085.1 Candidatus Stahliibacteriota bacterium
GGTATATTATAGCATAAAATCCTCCATAAGTCAATAAGTTTTTTAATCCCCATGAGGTTATTACTATAAAGTAATGAGGGCCTCTTATGGACCAGATGACGGCAGCTACAAATGTGCAGGGAAATGGGGTCGGGCTCAAGTATTCAACTTATAAAGGACAAAGGTTAAAGGAAAAAGGACAAAAGACAATTGTAAACATTCTTCGTGAACTTTCTACCTGTCGCCTGCCTGTCGGTAGGCAGGGTAGACAGGTGCGTGTATCTGCGTCCAGGTGGAAGAAAAAAAGGATAAGCTATTAATTATTCGGTTTCAAACCGTACAAATAACCTTATGAACAGAGAGGTATTAAGGGTAGAGGGGTTGTCAAAGGTTTATCCACAACCTAACAGGAAATCCATCCTTGCAGTTGATAATATAGGCTTTCTTATAGAAAGGGGTGAGATTGTTGGGCTTCTGGGCCCGAATGGTGCTGGCAAGACCACTACGATAAAATGCATCTGTGGACTTATAACCCCAAGTTCGGGAAGCATCTTTATTGATGGGATAGATATGATACATACCCCTAAATTTGGGATGTCAAAAATAAGTGCTGTTCTTGAGGGAAATCGCAATATATACTGGAGATTGACACCCCGTGAAAATCTGGCATTCTTCGCAGGGCTGCAGGGGATATCCTACCGAGATGCAAAATCCTATATTGACGAGTTGATAGAGCTCTTCAATCTGACCCAAAAAGCCACTACCCAGGCACGTTATTTATCTCGTGGAATGCAACAAAAGTTGGCAGTCGCCTGTGCCCTTGCCAAACAAACAGAGATTCTCTTGCTGGATGAGCCAACCCTGGGATTGGATGTTGAGGCCTCTCATGAACTGAGGGGATTGATTAAAGAGATGGTAAGAGATAATAATCGGACAGTATTATTAAGCTCGCACGATATGCAGGTAGTTAAGGATATCTGTGACAGGGTTATAATAATAAATAATGGCAAAATAGTAACGGATGAGCGGGTTGATAGATTGTCCAAACTTTTTGAAACATCATCTTATAGGTTTGAGCTTGATAGTAGACTAACCCAAAAAGAAGAGTCCGAGATAAAATCTAATTTTGACCTTGCTAATATAATAAAAATGCCTGACCATACAGTAATAGACATTCAATTAAGGTCACATCAGAGACTCTATGAACTTATAGATATTTTGAGAAAAAATGGCTCAAAGGTTGACTCTATTACCCACAGGGAGCCAGATTTTGAGGAAATATTCCTGAAGATTGTAAAAGGAAAATGACCATCATTTGACAATTGCACAATCATTGAATGGCTATATCCTTTTGTTATATAAAGGGTTATTTAGCTTCGGGTTAAATAACCTGCAGGTTATCGGGGTATAAAAAGATGAAGAGCAATATAGCACTGTTTGTAACCCTGTTTAAGCGAGACTGGCTTGAGATGGTGCGCTACCCATTCAATATGCTCTCAAGTATTATCACACTATATTTCCTCTTTCTGCTTATATTTTTGGGCTACAGGGCAGTTGGCGGTCAGGGTGTAAATTTTGGTAATACAGTGGATGGTATAACAGTTGGTTTTATGTTGTGGACATTTTCTATAGCTGCTTATTCCCTTCTCGCCTGGAGCCTTATGAATGAGGCGAAGATGGGAACACTTGAGCAACTGTATATGACATCGTTGGGATTTGACAGGTTGTGTGTATACAGGATTATATGCGATTTCTTCCTGAATTTGCTCTTTGTCGTCCCCATACTAGTTTTGATGATGGCAACCACAGGAAGACGATTGCATATTGATATCCTCTCGCTCATCCCCCTTTTTATATTCACGCTGGCATCGGTTTATGGAATAGGTTTTATATCGGGAGGGCTTGGACTCGTATTCAAGCAGATTCAGTCCTTCTTCCAGATATTACAGTTTGTATTTGTTGGCTTTATTGTTGCGCCAGTTGATAAACTACCAGGGCTTAAATTATTGCCATTATCGCTTGGAGCGAAACTTATTGGAAAGGTTATGATTTATAGATTGCCAATCACAAAATTACCGCCTATGGACCTACTTGGGTTAGTGCTAAATGGATTGTTCTACTTGGGGATTGGTTTTCTTATATTTAAAATTTGTGAACGCATAGCTAAACAGAAGGGATTATTAGGTCACTACTAATGGCCCCTTTACACGAATTATGCTCAATGGGGGTCGGGTTCATGTATTCAAATTGGATAACTCGTGATTCACTACAAGGAAGGAGTGTATATGAAACAGAGAATTATACAGAGATTATTAGAATATTATCTCGAAACCCCTGCGTTCAGGGGGGAAATGCTTAGAGCCCTCAGTCAATTCTTTAATAGACCCAAACTATCCGCTGGTGATAGATTAGAAATTGAAGATAAAGATGAAGGAATATTTAATGAATGGCTGGTGTTCGATTTTCGTTTGAAGAATAAAAAGACACTCATGGAAGATTTCTGTCAGAGAAATCCTTGTAAACTTAGTGACACAGAACTTCAAGCTTACTATGACCTTCAAGAAAACGAATATGGTTTATTTGAAATCTTAGAAGTCGAGTCAGGAAAAGGTCTCAAGGTGAAAAGTCCCAAAACTGGTAAGGAGTATGAAGTGAAAGAATTTAGAGGAACATTGCAAGCCGAAGTAGGGGGATTGCTAATAGCAAGAGTGGGTAAGGTAGGAGGTCATTTTGAGTTTGTAGGTGGAGACTGTTATAAATTACCAGTGGAATCCAAAGATTTTTATCTTGGTAAACTGGCTTCTAAGCGGGAACTCAACCCCAAAGTAGTAAGAGATATTTTCAGGAAGTTGGAAGAAATAAAAAAGGCTGACTTTGAATCCCTGAAGGGAAAGCTTTTAGATGAAGGTAAATGTATCTGTGACCTCTGTGGCAAAAAGGGAAAGATGGGGGCTTTAACCTATGATAAAAAAACGGGAGAACCCATCGTGATTTGCTATAAATGCGATCTTAAAATAAAAGCACAAAGAGAAGGGGTTACAATAAACGAGGCAGAGAAGAGAAGAAAGAGAATGTTTGAGGTGAGTAATTTATTTAGAGATGTTAAGATAGAAGAGTATTTAGACCATAAGAATAAGAAAGAACTTGATTCAATAGAGGAAGCAAATAGAGTATTGAAGAGAATTATAGATGCCTGGAACAGATTGAGTATTAAAGAAAGAAGGGATTTTGATGCAATGGATAATGAGGAGTTACTAAGAATTTATAAAAATATACCGGTTGATTTTTCTGATCTATAATTAGATTTTGGAATAACAATCTCTAGCGTTGCTCATTTTATTATGATGAGATCCCGGGGTCGGGTCTTTAATTTTAAATTTTGAAGACTCAAAAACTGATTTCTTTACTTACAGATAACTATTTAAACAACAAAAAAAGGACAGGCTACTTTTTCACTTTTTCAGTTTACGCTATAGCCATCGCAAGGCTGAAGCCTTGCCCTACACTGAACATTGCAAGGATTTAGATATCGCAAAGCTAAAGCTTTGCCCTACATTGCACCGCAAAACTGCCTGTTTACCGACAAGTAGTACGGGTAAAGGGACGTAGAGGCAAGCGGGTAGATTGGACATTTTTATGGTACAGACTATTCAGATTGTGTAGATTGCAGATTGTAGATTGCAGATTGTAGATTACAGATTTTAGATTTGAGTTGTCAACCGCTATGCCAATCCCCGCCTACCGGCAGGCAGGCGCGGGCAGGTGCGTCCAATTTGATTTCTATTTGACAGGGCAGGAGAAAATAAGGCAGTAAAGTGTGATGGGAGGATTTGAGTCCGATTTACAGGACTTCAATTCATAACTGTGGGGTAAAAATGAGAGTAATGTTCACTGCTTTGCTTGTTATTATTTTTGTGTCTGCCGCTGCCATCGCCATTCCCCTTGGCGATCGGTTTGAGATACTACCGTTTACAGACATAGGGTGGCAGTTCGGAGATACCCTCAGCATAATTAAACACTGGACTGTCTACAACTATATCTCAACAGGTATAGACCTATCGGTTGGTGCACGCCTTCAGTATCTCCCATATTATTTTGAGGGTAGCGTAAAGAATATCTACAACAGGATATTTCTCACCAATGATAAAACCTCGTGTCCGTTAACATATGAGACGAGTATAGGAGCGTTTTTTTCCCAGCGTGGCAGTTTTCTGCTCGAACCGTCAGTGCGGTATGCCAATGTCCTCAACAACCGTGAACACAATCTGTCGGGTGGGCTCAACTGGTGGTGGGTAGGAGATGCTGTCGAGGGAGCTCTCGGTATAAACTATCTTTCACAATGGATAAAGAGGCAAGACAACCTTTTTGAACAAAAATATTACTATTACCCGACCGAATATATTGCAATACACGGAACGATCTGTCTAAAGAAGTGGATGGTTATGCCCTACGCCCATGTGGGATTCAAGTTCAATATCGGAAAGAAAGAATGCAGCCCCAACAATGAAACAACCTTTGGCATCGGCTTCCAGATTATGGAGCCCATTGCCCGCCAGTATCCAAGTTCAAAACAGAGAGAAGTGTATAAGAAACGCGTTACTAAACGTGGATATGTAGTAAGAAAGCCAAATATCTATCTATATCCCCAAGAAGCAGGATTTATAAATGTCCTGCTGTTGGCAAGTTCCGGGAACTCTATCACAAAATCTGAGCCATTGTACAACGACAGCTGGCGGGTATACACTGAACCATCTGGCAGAATCAACGGGGAATATGATTACCTGTTCTATGAAGCTACCCTTGGTAATACTCCCACTCAGCCTTCGGCGAGCTCAGCCGAGCCGTCAAAGGGCTGGTGTGTGGCTTACGAAGAACTCTGGGACTTCTTTAAGGATATCATGAGAGAATACGGATTCAACACGAGGGAAATAAACGATTTTGTCGACTATTGGGGCAAACATCTCGCCAAAAGTTCGTATTACGATATTTTTCCCCTTGGCAATAAAGACATTGATAAAGAATACAGACTCCAGATAGAACCTAAACCCGATGTAGTCCTGAGGCTCTGGTTCTACATAGTTCCAAGAAATACAAAAAGCAAACTCATCCCGCCAACTATACCAATCTTCCTCCGCACAGGTTTCACCGTCACGGAATGGGGTGTGATATTGGAAGAGTGACAAGTCTGAAATCTTTTTGAAAATTATGCTCAATGAGGTCGGGTTCATGTATTCAAGTTATGAAGGATAAATAACACAATAACCCAATTACCTAATAACTTAAAACAAATAACTTAACTTAATTACAATATCTTTATCTGTGAACATCTCTACCTGTCGGTAGACAGGTGCGTGTATTTGCGTCCAATTTGATTTTTGTTTGAAAGTGCAGGAGGGATAATGAAGAAAACAACTATTAAGGAACATATCATCAATTA
>DAOUSS010000177.1 GCA_030627085.1 Candidatus Stahliibacteriota bacterium
ACCAACTAACAAACTAACCAACTAACAAACTAATTTACAGCGGGAGACGGGGTTCGAACCCGCGACCATCTGCTTGGAGGGCAGATGCTCTTCCATCTGAGCTACTCCCGCAAAACAGATATCAGGTGCCAGGTGGTAGGTGTCAGGTAATAGATGTTAGGTATCAGTCTTTTTTAACACCTGAAACCTGATATCTAATACCTGTTTTTCTGGGGAGGGAAGGATTCGAACCTTCGAAGGCTTCGCCAACAGATTTACAGTCTGCCCCCTTTGGCCGCTCGGGAACCTCCCCGAGATAATGGTAATCAGTAATCAGTGATCGGTAATCGGTACCCCAGTAGATCTAAAATTGTATTTTCTTGTCACAGAGCACCTTTTAGCCACCGGAGGGAATTGAACCCCCGACCAACTGATTACAAATCAGCCGCTCTTCCTCTGAGCTACGGTGGCGAATTTAAAATTTATATATGTTCTCCCATACATTCCCAAAAGCAGGGTTTCAAATTTTGGGAAGACAGTTAGATTTAACTTAGATGACTTGGCATAAACATCTTAGAGAAATTTATTATAACACAAAAGTCCCGGAATGTCAAGAAAAAAATACAAAAATCCAATTTTGTTTGACAAATCTTGAAAAATATGTTATAATGTTTTTATGTTCTTCTTCCCCATCTCAATACTTATATTTGTTATTCTGCTTCTTCTCGCGCCTATTCTTTTTTTTCTACTGCAAGCGGGAATAGTAAGTGTAGCATTTACGAAATTGGGACTTACACCGTATACAGGATTTGCGTTCTTTATATTATCCCTTATAGGTAGTGGAATAAACATACCCATAAAAAGCGAAGAAACACCGAGGATTTACCATGATTTTTTTGCTCCTCGTGTGATTACAGAAAGGAAGTGTATATACATCAATGTTGGAGGTGCGATATTGCCATTAATGCTGGCAATATGGCTTTTGCCTGGAGCAGAAATACTTCCTCTCATCATCTCTATTTTAGTTGTAACAGCCGTGGTAAAAGTGCTTACAAGACCTGTGAAAGGAAGGGGTTTTGTAATTCCCGCGTTCATACCGCCCGTTATATCTGCAGGCCTTGCTATACTTCTTGCAAGGGGTAATCCTGCACCTGTAGCTTATATTTCTGGTGTAGTTGGAACACTCCTCGGCGCTGATATACTCAATCTTGGCAAAATTTATAAACTTGAATCAAATTTCGTTAGCATAGGTGGAGCAGGAATATTCGACGGTATCTATCTTGTAGGAATAATCTCTGTGCTTCTTGCATAACGAATTAAAAGAAAAAGGCACCCCGTATGTTTTTCTGTGGGAAAGGTCTCCCGACCTTGACAATGGGGATTAAATTCATAGCAGCACCTTCAACCAGCTAAGGTTAAAGCTTTTATAATTACTCATTTTATTCTATGCAGATTGGAGATAGGTTTACAGCAGAGATAGTGGATTTTGCCTACCATCAAGAGAGTGGTGTAGCAAAGGTAGACGGGTTTGTCATTTTTATTCCGTGGACTCTACCAGGAGATATAGTAGAGGCATATGTAAGGGATATAAAGGCGAATTTTGGATTCGCAGAGCTTATTGAAATAAAAAAGCCGTCCAGTGATAGAGCGTCTCCCCTCTGTCCTGTTTTTTCAATGTGTGGAGGATGTACTCTCCAGAATCTTGCATATGAACATCAGGTTGCACTCAAAGAAAAATATGTGATAGGTTCCCTGAAACGCATTGCACATATAGAGCCCTCATCAGTTGATATTCTCTCGATAGTGAAATCCCCTCAATTATGGTATTACAGAAACAAGATGGAATTCGTATTTGGAAAGAAAAATGACGAAGTGATACTCGGACTTCATAAGAGGGGTTCCTACAAGGAATATGTTGATGTAAAGGAATGTTTTATCTTTTCAAAGTCTGCCCCACAGATAATGGATACGGTGAGGAATTTTGCCAGAAAACTAAATCTCTCTACTTATAACCCGGTTACCCATAAGGGAATCCTGAGACATCTTGTAATGAGAGAGGCAAAATCTACAGGGAAGATGCTTATAAACCTTGTAACTGACTTTGGAGAGATTGATATAGAGAAATTTGCAAAGATGATGCCTGAAAGGGTCGCAAGTTTCTTGTGGACAATAAATACAAGAAAAGCAGATGCTGTTATACCCGAAAAGGACAGGGTGATAAGAGGAACGGGAGAGATAATCGACAGAATAGCAAATATAGATTTCTGTATAACCCCCTATTCATTCGTCCAGCCAAATCCCTACGCTGCTGGCATTATGTATGACAAGATATTTGAATTACTCAATCCACGGGGCGATGAGACCATCCTTGATCTCTATTGTGGTTCAGGTGGAATTAGTCTTTATCTCTCGAGAAGTGTAAAACAGGTGTTCGGAATAGATTCGAGTCAATCGTCAATTGAATCAGCTACAAAAAACGCTCAGTTAAATAACTGTAAGAATATTAAGTTTATCAAAGACGATGTAAGAAGGGTGTTGTACCAGAGAAAAGGATGGAGAGATAGAGTGGATATTGCAGTTATCGATCCACCAAGAGACGGAGTATCAAAACGAGCAATGAAACATTTAATAACTCTCAAAATTCCAACTCTACTTTATGTCTCCTGCAATCCTACCACACTTGCAAGGGATACATCAATACTTATAGAAAATGGATACAAACTTGACTGTATTCAGCCCATCGATATGTTTCCCCATACTTATCACATAGAAGTAATCGCAATATTCTCAAGAAGATAAAGAGCGGTTTTAACGAGCCCTCTGTTTTTCACAGTGCATGATTTCCACGAAGTGTGCGGAACAACTTATACATGGATCGTATGCCCTCGCTACCATCTCAAGTGTTGGTTTCATCCCTTCACCTTGCCCTACAAGTGTCTCAGCAGTTTTTCTTATCATAGCCTCCATATGATCAAGATTTTGAGCAGTGGGAGTTATTATATCACAATTAGTTACCAAGCCATCCTTTACCTCATAGTGATGGTATAGAGTGCCTCTCGGTGCTTCTACTCCACCTGTTCCTTTTCCATTTTTTCTTTTAGGCTTTTGTATTTCTGCTTCTTCCTCATCAATAATGTTCTCTATAAGTATTTGTACTCTTTCGAGACAGTAAAGCAGTTCTATTACCTGGGCAAGGTTATTATAGAGTGGATTTTTCTTCCATTCCTCATTATATGTTCTTGAAAACCACTCACCTGCTCTACCCCCCAATCTATCTCCTAACAGGATAAGCCTTGATAACGACCCTACAAAAAATGGCCTGCCGTGATAATGGGAACGTTTGGCGTATGAGTAAGGAACGGTAATTTCATTGGTCAAGGTTTTGTATTCTTCTATATCTTTCCGTTCACCAGTAGATGTAAGCACCATATCTCCGACAAAACCAAAAGTATCTTCAGGTTCAAGACATATAAAAATACTTTCTTCATCCCAGTAAGATGGAAGTTTCAACGATGTAAGCAGTTCTAATGCTCTCTCAGCATAAGGTATAAGCCGGGGTGCATCTCTTCCTAACCTTAAAAGTTCTTCCTCAGGGGGTCTCTTTCCGAAACCTCCTAACACTGCATTCTTTCCATGTATCATTTTTGCGTTCACTGTTTCCATTATCTTGTTACCAAACTTCTTCAGGGCGAGTCCCATCTTCACTTCTTGTGAATAGCGTTCTGCCATCGCTATTGCAGATGGATAGCTCAGGAAGTCGGGTAATGCTAAAAGGAATACATGCAACGCATGGCTTTCTATCATCTCACCAATGTGCCATAGTTCGCGCAGATGCTCTGTTCCTTTATCTACTTTTATATTGAGTGCCTTCTCAAGTCCTCTTATGGCGGCAAATCTGTGTGAGGTGCTGCATATGGCACATATCCTGCATACCATATCTATGTCCT
>DAOUSS010000004.1 GCA_030627085.1 Candidatus Stahliibacteriota bacterium
CTTTATTACTCTATAATCCTCTGTGCTCTCTGTGGTTAGATTTTTGACAATAATGTTTTTGCGAATGGGAGATAATATGGGTGACATTGAGAACATAGAGAAGCTGAAAGTTGCGAAGAAAAAAATCCTGAAAGAACTGCATAAGGTCATTATAGGGCAGGATGATGTAATAGAACAGATACTTATCGCACTGCTTGCAGGAGGACATTCTCTCCTTTTGGGCGTGCCCGGTCTTGCAAAGACACTGATAGTAAATACACTCGCAAGAACACTTTCTCTTTCTTTTCAAAGGATACAATTTACCCCTGATCTCATGCCGTCGGATATAACAGGAACTGAGATATTGGAGGAAGAGAGAGAGACAGGAAAAAGAGAGTTCAGGTTTTTGAGAGGACCTATATTTGCTAACATAATCCTTGCCGACGAAATCAATAGAACACCCCCGAAGACCCAGGCCGCTCTTCTCCAGGCGATGCAGGAATACAAGGTCACTGCAGGAGGGAGAACATATGAACTTGAGCTGCCGTTCTTCGTGCTTGCAACCAGAAATCCTATAGAGCAGGAAGGAACCTATCCACTACCAGAGGCGCAACTTGACAGATTTATGTTTGAAATCGTGATAGATTACCCACAACCAGATGAAGAGGTAAGAATCGTTGAAACGACAACAAGTGCCTATATGAACGAGATAAATCCGGTGATTGGAAGGAATGAGATACTTGGACTCCAGAACCTCGTCCGCAGGGTTCCAGTATCCGACAGTTTGATGAGAAACGTGGTTAAAATCATCAGGTTCACCAGACCTTCTAATAACTCAGAAGTACCAAAATTTATAAGAGAATGGGTAACATGGGGTGCTTCTCCAAGGGCGTCCCAGTATGTAGTATTGGGAGCAAAGGCAAAGGCATTGCTTGACGGAAGGACTACGCCATCTATAGTAGATGTGCGATTTGTATTAAAACCTGTATTGCGGCATAGATTGATATTAAACTTTGCTGCAGAGGCAGAGAGTGTAACTACGGGTGATGTAATAGAAAAGTTGATGAAAGAGGTGATGTAGGGGGTTCGTATGAGATGTGTAAAATGGGTAATAATAATCATTCTTCTCTCTGTGGGTATTAGTGAGGCGAATATTGTAGATGATATAAGGGATTTTTTAAATTCTAAGAGCGAAGGCATGGGTATACCCTCTCTTAAACTTGGCGTAGGAGCGAAGAACCTTGCGCTTGGAGGTGGAATCCTATCAAGAGATGCAACGCTTGTGTTCTGGAATCCTTCACAGATACCACTGGTGTTAGGACTTAACGCGTCATTTTCACATTCATCTCAATTTTTAGGCACAAGGTATGAATTTGCAGGGGTGGTATGGGGTGACGGGATAAGTGGTTATGGGGTCGGTATCAATTATTTTACAGCAGGAGATGTAGAATTGAGAGACTCGAGGCAGATACTCTATGGTACCTACTCCCCGTTCAGCCTCATCTCTTATCTATCATACGGAAGAAAGGCAGGGGATGTATGGCTTGGAGGTTCCTTCAAATACCTTTACGAGAGGTGTTATATATACAGTCTCAGAGGATATGCATTGGATGTTGGATTCAATTACATTCCCATTACCGCTCTTGATATCGCCTTTGTCGTGTCAAACATAGGGCCCAGGGTCAGCTATGGCATAGAAGGTTCTACACCAATCAGACTTCCACTCACATTTGAATTCAGCACTGGATATGAAATTAAAAAGTTTGGTCTGTCTGCTTCATTCAGAAAGGCACTTGATGAGGTATTTACAGTCAGCGCGGGTGTTGAGTACGCACCAAATCCATATATAACTCTGAGAATGGGAAAGAGGGTTAGATACGATTCAAAAGGACCATCTTTTGGCTTTGGTATAAATTACTCCAATCTCACATTAGATTATACCTATCTTCCATTCGAACTCGGTCTCGGTAGTTCACATCATATCACGATAACAATGAAATGACCTTTGGTTGAAACAAAATAGGGTTTAAATAAACCCAGGTTATGTATTGAGAAACCACAAGATTTCACGAGATTATCACAAGATTATCGGAGAATATCAAATTTTCAATACCCAATTTCCAATAAAATGTCAAATTCCTAAATTCCCAGTTTCATTTTGAGGTTGGCTACTCTTTGCATCAGCAAGCTGATGCACTCCAAAAACAGTATTTCATTACTCCGCACTTGCCGAATCTATTTGACATTTGGATTTTCATTGGAAATTAGAAATTCGGATTTTGAAATTTTGCTGTGTTCATCCGTGGTTAAGGCTTATTCTGGTGTCCTTCGACAATGCCCTAATGTTTTGCATAACCTCTTGCGATATTGCATCAGCCCTCTCTCTAGTTTTGCCTTTGAACATATCAGGATATATTGGTTTGCCAAATATCACTCGGGGTTTCACTTTTCTCAGAAATTGGGCGATGAGTGAGAAGTTTACACCGTGTATATATGCAGGGATTACAGGCACATTTGTTCTTGCCGCGATAAAGCCAACTCCGGGCTTGGCATTTAGAAGAACCCCTTTAAGACTCCTTGTACCCTCAGGAAACATTATGACGCATAGACCTTTTTTCAAAAGTTTCTCTGTATGTCTTATCGCCTCCTTATCTATTCCCATTCTACTGACCTTGTATGCGTTGAAATATTTGAGCAACCAGGAATAGAATGGATTTATTATAAACAGTTCCTCTTTTGCAAAGAAGAACGCTTCACGCTTCCATATTGCAGCTCCTACAAGGGGAGGGTCATAGTTCGTGAGGTGGTTAGACGCAACAATAACACCACCTTTCTCTGGTATATTTTCTCTGTTGCAAACCCTGAACCCCAAAAAAAGGCGCCATATAAAATTTATAACTCTTGCCGCTAGCCTGTATCGCAGCTTCATATTTTATTGGTCATTAGTCATTTATAAAACTACTACTTTGCCTATCGTGTTCTCTTATCACCTCTATCACCTTCTCCACCTCTTCTTCAATGGATAAATGGGTAGTGTCTATTATCACAGCATCTTCAGGTATTTTGAGCGGGCTTTCCACTCTCATTTTATCCTGCTCATCCCTCTTTTTTAATGATTCAATAACAGATTGCAAATCAGCGGTTCTCTCAAGTTCTCTCTGTCTTCTTCGTGCTCTTTCTATAATGTCCGCATCCATATATATCTTTACATCTGCATCCTCGAACACAACTGTTCCTATATCCCTACCCTCACATATTACATTTTCTTTTCTCCCCATCTTTCTTTGTTTTTCTACGAGATTGCTGCGGACATCTTTATATGTTGCGACGGTAGAAGCTACACTGCCTACTTCCTCTGTCCGTATGAGATTTGTTACTTCTCTGCCGTTCAAAAAAATACGATTTTCATCTAGCCAATCCGTCAGCTGACGGATAAATCGTATGTTAATCTTGCGTGATACATCAGCAACTGCTTTTCTATCATGGATATTTATTCTGTTTTCAATACAGTATAATGCGACTGCTCTATACATAGCGCCTGTATCTATGTATACAAATCCCAGTTTCCTTGCGACCTCCTTTGCAGTGGTGCTTTTCCCTGAGGCGGATGTTCCATCAATTGTAACAATCATAATACTTCAATAGTATACGTTATAATAAATTCTGTGCTTTGTTAAGGAAAAATTGAGTATTACTGTTTAGTATTTTAAGGATTTTGAGATTCAATATTTGATTTTCGAATTTACCTTTGTAAAGTGGTCATATCCACCTAATTTTACTTCCCTTCCATCATCGAACCTCATTCCTTCTTTCACTATTTCACCTATCTCAAAAAAATTCAGCCTTTTTCTGAGTTTGCCAAGGTTTTTCCTGTTCAGTGTGAAAAGCAGTTCAAAGTCCTCTCCTCCATACAAGGCAAAGTCATCAGGTTTTTCTTCCATCAACATTGCGATTTTTTTCGCCTCTTTCTCTACAGGTACACTATGAATAATGGCGCCCACGCCACTTTCTTTGAGCAGATGATACAGGTCAATAGCAAGCCCATCTGATACATCTATCATAGATGTTGCGAACTCTGAGAGTATCAAGCCTTCTTCTATTCTTGGCTCTGGGTGAATGTACTTCTCTATCACTTCTTTGAAAGAGGTTGGGTCATTTTTCAATGTCTTGAGTCCTGCAATGGACCCTCCAAGTGGTGCAGTAACACATAAAACATCGCCAAGCTTCGCTCCGTTCCTCCTTACTATCTGTTTAGCTTCACCTATGACACAGAGTGATATAAAGAGATTGTTGCTCTTTACAGTATCGCCGCCAATAATCTCTGTATCAAACTTATTTGCAAGTGATCTGATGCCGTGAGCAAGTGATTCTGCAAGAGTAATATTTCCCTCGGGCATGCCGAGAGCACATAGAAGTACCTTTGGTCTTCCTCCCATTGCTGCAATATCGGATAGGGCCGCAGCACAGCTTCTGTAAGCAGCGTCGTAGGGAGTAATAAGGGACAGATCAAAATGGACTCCCTGAACAAATGAATCTATAGATACAACAGGAGTAAACCCCGGAGTGATGTTGAATTCTTCTGCATCATCGCCTATCTTTGGAAAAAGAATTTTTAATCTGTCTATGATTTCAAGCTCGGTAGACATTACATCTAAGCAAAAATTCTAAATAACAATTTCTAAATCCTAAATAATTTCTAAATCCCAATTTTCTAAATTCTTCCAGACAAGTCAGAATCGTTTGGAATTTATAATTTGGAATTTGTTTAGAGTTTCGGATTTCGAATTTAGAATTTCTAATTTTACCCCTATGAATTGCTGAATTAAAAGATTTTAGAGGTAGGTGTGATTGGCATCTGGATATATTCCATTTTTCACCTCGTCAATGTATTTGTTTATAGCGTTTTTTATTTCATTCTGCAGGTGTGCATATTCTTTTACGAATCTTGGCATCGGTCCAGGTAAGAACCCGAGTATATCTGTTACGACAAGAATCTGCCCATCACAGTATCTACCGGCACCTATTCCATATACCGGGACTTTAACCTTTTCCGTTATTTTTCTTGTAACATCCTCTGGGACACATTCCACTATAATTGAGAAGACACCTGTGTCTTCGAGTGTCGTTGCGTCTGTTAGAAGTTCCAGAGATTCAGTATTTTTCTTTCCTCTCACCCGATAACCCCCAAATTTCTTATACGACTGTGGTGTCATACCTATATGGCCCATTACAGGAATACCAATATCTACGAGTTTCTTTATTGTATCCTTCATTGCAAGTCCACCCTCCAGTTTCACTCCATCCACTCCAAGACGCATAAATCTACCAGCATTTCTGATTGCATATTCTATAGACTGTTGGTATGACATATATGGCATATCCGCTATCACCATTGCCCTTTCCGCCCCCCGTCTGACTGCACCCACGACAGGTAACATATCCTGCATCGTGACAGGGAGTGTAGATGAATACCCAAGTACTGTTGTGCCATACGAGTCACCAACCAGTATTACATCTATGCCAGCTTCATCTTCAATCTTTGCAGTAATATAATCATAGGCGGTGAGAAGAACTGCCTTTTCACCCTTTCCTTTCTTTTTTATCAGATATTGTGGAGTTACTCTTTCCATAGAAAGATAGTCATTGGGTTATTAGGTAGTTAAGTCATTGAGTCGTAAAATCGTTGGATCATTTTGTTTATTTGGTTTGTGTAGCTTTCTGCCTTATATCCGGTTATGCACCATTATAGCAAGATTCTATGATAATCTTAACTTGGTTTTTCCTCTGCTTTTGACTCACTTTCTTCCCTTTCTTTCTCCTTTACATATGTGAGTTTCAAGTCTGACAAGGTAGAACTGATTAGAGATTCCTCTTCTTTTGTAAGATTTCCCTTTGTTTTCTCATTTATAAGGTCAAGGGTATCTATAGTGTATTTTGCAAGATTGAGATTCTTCTCTACTTTGTCAGTCAATGGATTTTTAACGACACCAAGGTGCTGAAGGGCAATCGTAGCAAAGAAGTAAATCACTGATACAAAATCTGGTTTAGCCATATCTTCTCCAGATTAAGCAGTACTTTTTAAACAACGGACGCAGATTCAAGAACAGATGACCTTTTAAGTATCCGAATTGACAGAATACAAAGCATATCAGGATACCAGATGACCAGTGTGCAGAGTATCAGTGTATCAGGATATCAGGCATAAGTCCTCTCTAACCTGATGTCCTGATTTACTGGTATCCTTCCTACTGATACTCTGATCTTCTGATATACTCATCATGATATCCTTTCCACTTACCCCCGCCTTAGCGGGGGCGGTCAGGAAACACATTATATATTTACACAATTTCCACTTATAAGTGATTTACGCAGGATAGGTATGCCTTTTTCTGTATAGATTCTCGGGACTCTTGGACCAATATTACTTGTTATTTCATAGCTTATTGTCTTTGATATGCGAGCGACCTCATCAGCAGTGATTTCCTCATTTCCCTCTTTTCCGATGACTGTAACCTCGTCTCCTATTTTAATACCATCTATGTCTGTTACATCAACCATGGTTAAGTCCATGCATACATTGCCTATTATTGGTACTCTCTTTCCTTTTATTATAACCTCTCCCTTGTCTGAGAGGGTTCGCGGAAGTCCGTCTCCATAACCTATGGATATTGTCGCCACATTCGTTCTTTTCTTTGCCTTGTATGTCCTGCCATAACTCACTGAATCGCCCTTGTCTATCCACTTTAGATAACATATCCTGCTCTTCAAGGACATAATAGGGGATACATCAACATTTTTTTTCTCCTTTGGGTAAAGTCCGTATAAGAGTAGTCCCGGTCTTACCATATTAAAGTAAGAGGACTTCATATTAAGTATTGCGGCAGAGTTTGCAGTATGGTAGTATGAAATGGATATAGCCTTCTCTTGCAGAGAGTTTACGATATGATTAAATCTTTCAAGTTGGAGATATGTGAAACTTTTGTCATTGCTCTCCGCCTCTGCAAAATGGGTAAATATCCCATCTATTTTAATCCATTTTTTCTTTTGTATCTCACATATGAATTGTAGTGCCTCAGGATATTGCACGCCCGTTCTCCCCATACCCGTGTCTATTTCTATGTGTATTTTAACTCTCTTTTGCTGTCTTTCAGCCTCTTTCTCAAGTTGATTTGCAAAACTGGTGTATGTAACCGTCGGAATAAATCCTTCGTCTACAATAATAGGAATATCAAAAGAAAATGTTGGAGAGAGAATGATTATTGGAATGCCTAAGCTCTTTAGATTTACTGCCTCTTCCACCGAAGCGACTCCAACGGCATCTATACCTTCCTCCTTCAATACCTTGGATACCTCAATTCCCCCATGGCCATAGGCTTCTGCTTTAACTGCTCCCAGGATTTTGACATTGATCAGATGTCGCTTTATATTCCTGAAATTGTTTCTTAGTTTATCCAGGTTTATAACAACCCAAGTGCGTTCCTCAATCATAATGACAGGAAATTAGACCAGAGACTACAGAGCGAAAATAAGTGGTTATAGGTCTTCGGACCATGTCTCGGGTTTTCAATGGAGTAAATTTTATTTAAGTGTTAAAAACTGTCTTATTATAACACAAAAAGAGAAATTTGTCAAGCAAATATATTTGGCACGAATTGTCACCCCGCCATCGGCGGGGGATCCCGTTTCGCTGGAAATTCGTGCCTACGAATGTTCAGTGTTCAGCTAAATATAAATCTGCAAAGAATAAAAATTTAAGTCGCAGACTCGTATGAGGGGATTTATTCCTATCTACCTGTCGCCTGCCAGTAGGCAGGATAGACAGGTATTCTACTAAATAAATTGGAGAAGAAGGTGTATTCTTTGGAGTGCCTGCCTACCGCAGGCAGTACAGTCTGTGCAAAAAGTAGGTATCTGGTAGCTGCAGACTTCAGTCTGCGAATAGAAGATGCTGTTTTGGATTCAATTTGCGCAACTTAAAAGTTGCGACTACCATGTTGAAATTTGACTTTTTGCACAGCCTGAGTAGCTTGCTACTGCAAAGTGTTCTACCAGCTAAATCGGGGAAGAAGGAAATTTTATAGTTGACAAAATTGAATTTTTGGTGTATAATATACCCATCCCCGGTGGCTCAATGGTAGAGCGGGTGGCTGTTAACCACTAGGTTGGGGGTTCGAGTCCCTCCCGGGGAGCCATGCTAATACTATCCACTGCACCCAGAAGTGGTTAACATGTAGTGGACCTACATATAACTTGGAGATAGGGCCTGTAAAGGGACCCATTTTTATATGGAGTTAGATATCAAAATAAACAGCTATTTATTTTGATAAATAGAAATCTTATCAAAGATCACTTATATAACTCTACTCAGTATCAAGATATACTTAACATTTCTTTGATAATAATGTATAATATCAACAAATGGATATAGAAAAATTCAAGAATAGTCCAACAGGACGACTTATTAAGACGGCGACAAATCACTGGGCTTTTGTTCCTAATCCCCTACCTCCGGCGGGTCTGGATAAGTTTTCAGCAGAATTTGTTGGAATTTTGTCTGAGGCAGACCGAGGTATTGGTGGACTCAAGTCTTTAAGTAAACTTATCCCAAATCCTAATTTACTTGTGGCTCCTTACGTTAGAAAGGAAGCAGTTCAAAGTTCCAGAATTGAAGGTACTCAAGCTTCACTTTCCGATATTTTTTATTACGAAGCCTCAAAGGAAAAACCGAAACACGCGGATGTTCTGGAAGTTTTGAACTATGTGCGGGCTATGAATTATGGACTTTCCAGACTTAAGGAACTGCCCCTCAGTTTGAGATTAGTCAAGGAGATTCATTTGAAACTCATGGAAGGTGTGAGGGGAGAGAAGATGAAACCTGGTGAATTTCGGACTATTCAGAACTGGATTGGACCTCCTGGATGTTCTCTTGCTGATGCGACATATGTACCACCACCTATTCCAGAAATGAATGGGGCACTTGGCCTGTGGGAGAAATTTCTTCATAGAGATAATTCAATTGCCCCGCTTATCAAATGTGCTTTAATGCACTACCAATTTGAAGCGATCCATCCATTTCTTGATGGTAATGGGAGAGTGGGACGACTTTTGATTACTTTTTATCTTTATAAAAGAGGTTATCTTGAGTACCCAATCCTTTACCTCAGTGATTTCTTTGAAAGACACAGGAATGAATATTATGACCAACTTCTTGGAGTTAGTCAGAATGGTGATTGGGATGCATGGTTAAAATATTTCATTCGTGGAGTTGCAGAACAATCAAAAGTTGCTGAAGAGACCGGACATAAAATTTTAGACTTGCAAAAGAAATATCGTCAACAACTTCAGAAAGAATCAGTGTCTACTCCTGTTTTTCAGTTGCTAGATATGCTATTTTTCAACCCATTTGTCAGCTTACCAGGAGTAAGTGATTACTTGAAGATAACCTGGCCTACCGCTAAAGCATCAGTAGAACGTCTTGTTAAACTGAAAATTCTTAAAGAAATATCTGGCCGTAAGCGCAGCCGAATTTATTGTGCGGAAGAACTTCTTAATATTCTTGCTGAAGGATAATTGGTTATATGGATTGCTGAAATCTACGGCTAACAGTGGATTTTAATTATAATCCATAAAAGGGTAATATAAGAATGCAAGTGACCCGAGAAAAAATAATTGGAGAGATAAAAAGAATAGCCAAAGACAAAGGGTTATCTTCTTTACCCAAAAAGGTTTTTATCTCTGAGTCTGGTATCTCAGAATATGAGTATCTTAAACATTTTGATACATGGAATGATGCAATTATAGCTGCTGGGTTAGAACCTAAAGACTTCGCCAAACCTTACGAGAAAGAAGAATTACTTCAGAATTTGAAAGAAGTGTTTGAAAAAACTGATGGTCCTTGTTCAAGAACTAAATTCAATAAGATTTCTAGTATTAGCCACGATTCTTATAGGAGACATTTTGGTAATTGGCAGAGTGCGCTTATTGAATTCAAGAATTGGCTTGAGAGTAAAGACTACAGCTATCCTTGGATGTCAGAACTTCCTGAAGATATCGCAAATGATGTTTTTATTCAACAAGTTTCGAATGAAGTGTCTTCAGATGAAGATGATGTGAAAAGACAATGGGTTTCAACAACTGCTAATAGATATGGCTCTTTCTTGAATTTCAGAGGGTTACAACATGCACCTATAAATGAACAAGGTGTTGTTTTTTTATTTGGTATGATTTGTTTTGAACTTGGTTTCATTGTAGAGGCTGTCCGTAGCGGTTTCCCTGATTGTGAAGCAAAACGTCGAATTGACAGGAAGAAAGATCATTGGGAGAGAGTTCGAATTGAATTTGAATATCGTTCTAGTACTTTTAGAGAGCATGGACACAATCCATCTAAATGCGATTTGATTGTGTGCTGGGAACACGACTGGGAGGAGTGTCCACTTGAAGTTATTGAACTGAAGTCCGTGATTAAGACAATATCTGATTGATTAATCTTTCAAATAGCATGAGGATAGCACGCCTTAAAGTCCCTTCCATCAAATTTTCTGCAAAAATTCTTTTTATAATCACTGGACAAAAGTGTCTACATTTATTATAATGTGTATACGGATTTGTCCAGGGAGATTCTTATGAATAAGAAAGACGAGAAGATATACAAAGTACTTAGCAAACATGATGGTTTTGCTAGAACAAGAGATATTCTATCAGCAGGAATTCACCGTCGAGATATAAAAAGAGTAAGAGATACAGGACAGATAATACGGGTAAAAAGAGGCCTTTATCGTCTGGTAGAAATTCCTCTAATTTCTAACCAAGGTTTTATCGATCTTGCCCGTGCTGTCCCAGAAGGAGTTGTATGTCTCCTTTCGGCGCTATCTTATTATGAACTAACTACCTTTAGCCCTTCAATCATATCAATGGCTATCTGTCGAGGTTCAAGGAGACCCAAAATCGAATATCCACCTGTGGAATTCTACTATTTTTCTACAAAACAATTTGAAGCAGGTATTAATGAAATAAAAATTAAAGCTCATAAAGTTCGTATTTATTGTCCTGAAAAGACTATATGTGACTGTTTTCGATATCGCAACAAACTGGGACTTGATATAGCTAAAGAAGGACTATCTGAATATCTGAAGCAAAAGGATCGCAATCTGGAGAAACTATTTGAATATGCTGAAATTTGTCGGGTTAAACCACTACTACAGACCTGGCTTAATGCTATGATTTAGGAACAGATTCAGGAATGAGTATGAAAAGGGAAATCAAAAATAAACCAGCCTCAAGAAGAGCAAAACTTATGAATGTTGCAAGAGCGGAAAAGATTGACTTTGACGCTCTTTTATTACGATACTTTCAGGAAAGATTTCTCTACCGCTTAGCAATTTCTGAATTTTCTGACCGTTTTGTGTTGAAAGGAGGACTCCTCTTAATCTGTTTAAAGGTGCCAAGGTCACGTCCGACTAAAGATATTGATTTTCTTGCAGAGCGGGTAAAAAACGACCCTACTGAACTTGAGCATATTTTTAGAAACATTGCTGAGGTGCCTTGTAATGATGGAGTTAAATTTATTCCTTTATCTATGACCTCAGAACGAATAAAAGAAGATGCAGATTATGAGGGAATACGGCTCAAGATAGATGCAATTTTAGGCCAGGCAAGGAAAAGATTACAAATGGACATTGGCTTTGGGGATGTGATCATTCCTGAAGCTAAAATAATGGAATTCCCGACCTTATTAGATGAAAAACCACCAAAAATTAAAGTGTATTCAATAGAAAGTATTATATCTGAGAAATTTGAAGCTATGGTTAAATTGGCTATGGCTAATAGTCGGATGAAAGATTTTTATGATGTATATACTCTTTCTGTCAGTCACAACTTTCAAGGCAACAAACTTGAGAAGGCAATTGAATCTACTTTTCAGAGAAGAAAAACTTCCCTGTCTGATAACCCTCTGGTGTTTCGACCAGAGTTTCATAAAGATGAAGGAAGACGGAAGCAGTGGACCGCCTTTCTCCGTAAATCAAGGCTTCACGATGATGTAAATCAAAAATTTGATGAAATAATGGAGAGAATAACTGCATTTTTGAAACCAATAGTGCTTTCAATCAAAAATAGGGCTAGAATGGATAAATCATGGATTGCTAAATCAGGAAGCTGGAGGTAATGATTCGTTTATTCTTGTTGAATTTGCTCTTTCATCTTATTGAATTCTCTTATCTGCTTGCGTGGGCTTTTTATTGTCAGAAGCGGCCTTAATCGGCGCTCGGAGAAGTATTGGATTGTCTTCTGGTCCTGAAGAGCCAGGAGAGCCTTCTGGATTTCTGGCGTCAGCTTCAAAAGCGCCATTACTTGGCTGACCCTTGCCTTGGTTATTCCGAGTTCTCTTGCTATGTCCAGCTGAGACCTTATGAAAGGGTCATTAAGGAGTCTCTGGTACCGCATCGCTTCCCGGAGGGGGGATTCGTAAATCCTGTGAGGTTTTTCAGGAGGGTTCCCTATACTAATAAATTTCCGCCGGTTTCTGATTTCTATATAAATATCAAACTCTTGCCACCACGGTAAATCTTCACAGTGAATGGGCGGTATGCGGAGCTTACTTTAATCTGACGTGGCTGTTAATTCCCCATCCCCCATTACTGGGGGATTGGGGGGTTTGTTCAAGTGATTCTTTGAGTCAGGTGACTGGAAGAAAATTAAATAAGAAGCACTGAACCCCATGTGGTTCAGTGCAGTCATTTTGTAAAAGGATGAAAAGACCTAATCTCTTATCCATAACTAAACCCTTCCCACTAATCTTCTTTATCTTCGTTCCACCTAAGTTAACAAAATTTTTTCCTTGACATTTGATAAAAATTAGTATATTATTATAAAATACTGAGATATAACTTAAAATATAGTTAGATAGCAAAATCAACGAACCTTCGTTACCTGATGACGTGTAGATCTGACCCCGATGATGTTGTGACCCCATTGACCGCTGTGTACCTTGTTATATGTAAGTAATTATTCTTATAAACCATATACCGGTAGAAATGAAACAGTCAATATTATTTAATGAAGAAATAAAATTTATTGATCTAAAAGGAGCAAGTAAATGGGCGTCTGAATATTTAAATCGTAAAGTAACAATTTCTAATATTTCATATTTAATTCAATATGGAAGAATTAAGAAATACGAGAATAAGGGTAAAACCTTATTAAATTTAGAAGAATTGAAAGAATATTATGATTCCTTCACGAAAGAAAACCAATGGAAGAAAATTTTAGGAGACGATCTAAATTGGCATTTGTCATTTATAGAATATAAAGAAGCCGAGCGGACAAAACATGTTCATAGGCTTCATCCTTACAAAGGAAAATTCATCCCTCAGTTAGTGGAGTATTTTCTTGATTCTCATACCGATGAATTTAAAAAAGAAGTTTATTTCCGGAAGGGAGATATTGTTTTAGATCCCTTTTGTGGGAGTGGAACAACCTTGGTTCAAGCGAATGAGTTAGGTTTACACGCCATCGGCATCGATATATCATCTTTTAATGTAATGATAACCAACGTGAAAATAGCAAAGCATAACTTTCAATTACTTATGGAGATAATAAATATTTTAACCTCAAAACTTGAAAATTTTCAGAAAGATAGAAAAAATATTGCATTCGAAGAACATCTGTTAAATGAACTTTCAAAATTCAATAGTAAATATTTTCCATCCCCAGATTATAAAAGAAAAGTAAGAAAAGGAGAAATAGAAGAAAAAAAATATGCGAAAGAGAAGGAAAAAGAATTTCTAAAGACCTATTATAGATTAGTAGAAAAATATCAAATTAATATTAGGCAGAATAAAAGCAATTCTTTTCTCGATAAATGGTTTTTAGCACCAGTAAGAGATGAGATAGATTTCGTATTCGGAGAAATAAAGAAGATAAATGATACTGGAATAAAAAAAGTGTTGGCCATTGTATTGAGCAGAACAGTTCGTTCTTGCCGTGCAACGACACACGCAGATTTAGCTACTTTAAAAAATCCTGTTACAACAACTTATTACTGCAAAAAGCATGGGAAAATATGCAAACCAATATTCTCGATCTTGGGATGGTGGAATAGGTACACAACAGATACCTTAAGCCGTCTAAAAGAATTCGATAGTTTAAGAACAAATACATATCAAATTTGTTTAACTGGGGATAGCAGAACAATTAATCTATTTGAAAGGGTAAACAAAAAAAATCACGACTTTGGAGAAATATTACAAAAACAGAAAATCAGAGGCATATTTTCCAGTCCACCCTATATTGGACTAATTGATTACCATGAACAACATGCATATGCCTATGAGATTTTCGGTTTTGAGCGTAGAGATGATTTAGAGATTGGGCCGTTATTTAAAGGACAGGGAAAAGAAGCAAGAGAATCTTATATACAAGGTATTGTAAAAGTTCTTAGAAATTTAAAAAATTATCTAGAAAATGATTACAATATTTTTCTTGTAGCAAACGATAAATACAACCTTTACCCTAAAATTGCCGAGTTAGCAGAAATGGAAATTGTTAATCAATTTAAACGGCCTGTGCTTAATCGAGTAGAAAAAGATAGATCAGCTTATGCAGAAATAATATTTCATTTGAAAGAAAAAAGGTAAAATGGCGCTAACAGATGGACAAATCAATAAGATAGAACAAACTATTAGGGATAGCCTAAGAAAGAAATTTCAGTCTTATAGACCGGAAACAAAAAATATGCCATTTCATTATCGTTTGTTAGGCCGTGATAGAATGGCATTATTTTCGTTTATACACTCTCTAAACACAACATTTGGAACTTCTATTTTTGAACCTGTTGCCGAAACCTTAGCAAGTTTAAATTTTGTTATGGCAAAGAAGCGATATGCTGTTGGCAATACGATAAGCGAACAAGCCCAAGCTGAAATTCAACATATAATTAATGACCTCACTTTAGGGAAGAATCCAAATAAGAAAAATGAAATTGAGAGAGTCAGAAAAGTATGTACTAAAGGCAGAATGAATACACTTAAAACAGTTAAAGTGGACTTATTTCTTAAAAACAGAGATGATTCTATCCATTTATTTGACTTAAAAACTGCTAAACCAAACATTAGCAATTTTAAAGATTTTAAACGAACCCTTTTGGAATGGGTTGCAATAATTCTATTTAAAAATCCTACTGCCAAGGTTCATTCTTATATTGCGATTCCATATAATCCCTATGAACCAAAACCTTATGAAAGATGGACATTAAAGGGAATGCTTGATTTAGACGATGAATTAAAAGTTGCAGATGAGTTCTGGAATTTTCTCGGGGGCAAAGGTGCATATACAGAAATATTAGATTGTTTTGAAAGGGTAGGTATCGAATTAAAACCTGAAATCGACAAGTATTTTGACAGATTTAAATAGATGATGGTCACATAACAAATCGCCTTGCTTAAGTTGATCATCTATGGTCGGTCCTGAATAAAGAAAATAGTTTATATAAGTAGGGTTCTGGGGTAAAATTACATTATGGCAAAGCGATTGCCAATCTGAGAGATTGATAGAAAAGAAACATTTGTTTTAGATTAGGTCAAATCCCATTGGTAATTAAATAAAAAAGAAACTCGATAGAGGAATACTGGAGCTACTTATGACAAATATGAACTATGATATAACCAATGAAGATATGAAAATTGATGGATCTATAGGCAAGTTATGATTTCTAATTTGAAGACTTGTAAAGTAAATTTATAAAGGGGGTGAAAAGTAAAAATGGGACAATCAAAACATGACAAAATTGCAAAATATTTAGCGAAGATAAACAAGACCGAATATAACGAGGGTCCAGGGCCTGATATTCAGGCAAAAAATCGGATAATAGAAGTGGTTACCCACGAGAGCGATTTGTATTCATCTCTTGACCAAGTAAAACGATTCCAGAAACCCAAATATATTGCTACAACACCAGATTTGGTCAGAAAAGCTAAAGATGTTACAAAAGGAACCGGTATAGGGGTTATGGGTCCAAAAGGAACTATAAAAAAGAAGGCAGGCGGTAAGTAGAAAACAGACCCGGTCCTTACTGAGACATCAAGATTGAAGAATTTGTAGTGGGGCTTTACTATGATGGAGAAAGTAGCACAAGGTTTAGAATTTAATGAATCTCAAGAGGTTATAAAAGAATGCATTACCCATGCCGGTGATCTGGTAAAGGGTGCAAAGTTTCTTTTAGAGCAACAGCTTGGACACATTGCTTATCATTTAGCAACGCTCGCTTTGGAAGAAATAGGAAAAGCAACATTGATTGGGATGCAAACAGTACCTTTTAAGCAGAATGGCTCTCAAAGTATGTTAGAAAAAGTGGGTGATGATCATGTAAAAAAACTATTTTGGGCGCTCTGGGGACCTTCGTTTGGGAAGAAAAGAATTACTTCAGAGCAAATTGAAAGTTATAAGGGACTTGCAAAACGTATTCACGAAACGAGATTAGCTGGATTGTATGTCGAGCCATCATTGAAAAGTTCTATACCACCTCGGGAAGTAATATCGCAGAAAGAAGTTGAGAATATAATAGGAATTGCAGAAGCAAGGGTTAAGATAGAAGAAGTGCAGAAATTGAAAGATCTTGACCCAGAAACCAAAAATAATCTTGTTTGGTTTTCCAAAGCGGCTCAAGATATAGACAAAAGGAATCTAATCTTTGGGAAGAAATCAATGGATAAACTCCAAGAGCTAAGGCAACCAAGGCTTTGGATTTCTTGGATGAAGGAGCAATTTGATAAGGCTGAACAGGAGAGCCACGAATTAATAAGAAAAGAATTAAAGAGAGAGGAGCCAGCATACAAAGAAACAGAAGAGTCTAAGTGGAAATTTAAAATGCGATTATATACAAATTCACATTCAATAAGACAAAAGCCGCTGAATTGGTGGAATAATATTTCACACTACATCAAATTTTATACAACTGACAAGAAAGAGGAATTAATTTTAGAATTCACCCTTCCTAAAGCTGTTTCTATTCATGCGTTATGGTGGGCAGGTTGGGGTCATAGTAGAAGGATTGTCACGGCTCTTAATATTGGTTCACGTGGCTACTTTTGGTGGTATATACCCAAACAAATATCGAGGTTTTATGATAAACTTGAAGACCTTGAAAATAACAGTGAATTACGAGTTGAACGTTCTCCAATCCTGAAATTAGACTGGGGACATCAAGCTTTAAAAGAACAAGATCTGAAGCACGTGGCTTTAGCTTTCAGATATCTACCAGGTCCCCAGAATAAAAATAAAACAGAGCCTTTCGACCATTATATTCATGGTTTATCATTGCTTTCAAAAAACGATATCCATTTGCGTTTCGAGGCAAACGCCTTTCTTGAATTTTTCCAAGCATTTAAGACTGGAATGAAAATATATGGAGATTGGAAAGTAGACGAAAATTTTGAGGAAGCCGTGGAATCAAAATTTAAAGAAATTATGCCAGATGTTCATACTCATTTGGAACTTACGAAATTGGGAGGAGAGTTTGAAAAGATAAATCGTCCGCCAAGAGAAATAACTCTTACTGAAGCAGGTGGTATGAAAATATTTTGCGATACTTACTTTTTAGATACATTTTATAAACTTGATAAAGTAAAACATGATTGAAAAAGATGAATTTGAAAGATGGACGAAATCAGCCCATAATATATTTGAAATTTTTGAAGGGCGTCATGATGCATATCCTCTGTGCCAGAAATGGACAAGAGATTGGTTGGATAATGGGATATTTAGGATTACCGAAGAGGAACTAAGGAGAGCTAATAATTCGATTGAAAATTTTAATTATGATGCGTTCAGAGATAAAAAAGATAAAGACGATAAAGAGTGGAAAGAATTCATCGATAAGATTAAGTCAGGAATAAGCGATTTTATGGAAGTCTTTGCTAAAACAAACAGTAATGACAATATCGGCTTTGGAGTGGCACTTTATTTGTTCACCTAGAATTTTCGGAGATTTAAAAACTATTTCAAGAAGATTGAAAATTTTAAGATAGGTACATATTTTGAAGATTTAGGATATTTCCTTAGCTCAAAAAAGGAGGAATTCAATTATTTCACAAAGAAAAAGTTGATATCCGACGACATAGAAGAAGAAAGAGCATCGAAAATATTTGAAGATGTAAATGCGAAACTCATAGAATTGGGAAAAAGTAAAAATGAACCTGTAGGAACAATAAAGCTGCTCCATAGTGTTGCGCCTTATTTTTTCCCTTTATTAGATAATCCGATGGCTAAGGCAATAGGATTGAAGAAAAGATATGAGATACTCAGTTTATCGCATTACCTTAGTTGGATGGAAGGCATAAAGATTTGGCTTAGTGAATACAGTGATATGATTGAAGAAGTTGAAAAAGAATTGAAGCAGTCTATTCTTAAGTCAATAGACCAAGGTTTTTATATTATGAGTTCGATAAATCTTTCATTAAGAATGAAAAGATTAGGACTTGATCTAAGTAAAGAAGATCATGAGTCAACCGCGGGAAAAGGAGAGGAATAGAAAAATGGCTACAAATAACTCTCGGTTAGCATACCATAAAATAAAAAGGCTGGAAGTCGCTGGTGGATTTCTGGATGGAATGAAGATTGAGTTTGACGATAATCTCAATCGCCTTATCGTTGGAAGAGGAACAAGCAAAACAACAGAAATTGAGTTTACCCGCTACGCTCCCTTTGAAATTGAAAGGTGCGGGGATTTTTGAAAAGCCGCATAGGTAAAGGAAGAGCTGATGGTGGGAAGATCTGGGGTCAGACCTGAATAAAAAAATTAGTTGATACAAGAAGAGAACTGGTGTGAGTTATATTATAGCAAAGCGATAGTAAACCTAAGATAATGATAGAAAAGAAAAATTAGTTTTAGATTCTACTTTCAGGTCTGACCCTGTTATTAGACTGTTATCTAGATCGAATTTTAAATAATAGTTAATCCAATGTATTTAACAGAGAAGGCAATGGATAAAAAAAAGATTTTTATTAGCTTCTCATCTCAAAAAGATAAAAATAAAATGAACGCATTCTTCAAAGCAATCAAAAAGGATGGCACATTTGAGCCGATAGTAGTAGAAAAGAAGAAAACTCCTGGTAAGCTTTTCAGTGAAAAGGTAAAAGAAGCAATTAAACAATCCGATTACTTCATCCCTATTCTTACTAGAAATTCAAGAACCAGTCAATGGGTAAACCAGGAGATTGGATTTGCAGAGGCACAAGTTAAATGCGTAATTCTTCCAATTGTCGAAGAAAGTATTGCCCCAAAACTCAAGGGGTTTATACATAATCAATTGGAGTGTTTTAAATTTTCGGGGGACCGTTCAAATAAGAATAAAGAGGCCTATAACTTTAGAGTACGTTACAAAGAAATAATCGTTCACCTTAAAGAAATGATCGAGTCCAAATTAGTAGTGCACAAGGATAAAATGGTTGAAAAATTCACTTCTATGATTTTTCCCTCAAGAGTCGAACAAGGCACTTCTTATACAACAAAAGTGCATTTTGTGGGGACAGTTAAAAATGGATTCTTCGATAATTATGTGAACCATAGAGAATCGGGTTGGAAAACATGGAATTGGGATAACAACACTTTAAAAAACTTAAAAAGAACATACCCGGGTGAAATTCACGGAGATGTCAATATTAAAAGTGAATATACATGGTCCATGGTCAACAAAGGATTGGCCAAAAGGTAAGTATAATATCCATGTTAGATTATATGACCATCCAACACCTGGTGAAAAGATGAGAATAGTTATAGCTGAAGAAATCCATGAGTTTGAAGTTACGTAGAAACAACATAAGGAGAGATCTGGAGTCGGACCCGAATTAAGAAAATAGTTGATATAAGTAAGGATCTGGGGTAAAAATATAATATGGCAAAGTGATAGAGAAAGAGGGCATGGGGTCAGGCCTTTAGTTTTAAGTTTTTCTTGACTTTTTGGAGTACGATTTCAGTCTGGGGAGACCTTCGAACACCAATCTCTCTTAAGCAACTTAATAGGACACTACAAAACACGAAATTTAAGAACCAACACCATTTGCATAATAAGATACCATGAAATCAGTCACCCAGTTCTATCTCGACAAAACTGAAGAGGCTGTCTGGCACCGCGGTGAAGACTATGTCAATAAAGGTCGCGTGAGAGTAGAATATTATGATGACAGGAAGATCAAAGCGGTCGTATCAGGTAAAGAAGCATACAAAGTGACAATAAGATGGGTTACCAATGGTTTAAGAAAGAGCTGCACCTGCCCGTATAAGAGAGGGATATGCAAGCATGTCGTCGCCACTGCCCTTGTCTGGGATGAGCTGTTCGGCATAGCGCGCCCTTCAAAAGATATGGTCAGGTTCCGAACCATTCAACCTCCGCCGATTTCGCCTCGGCAGATTACTGCATGTTATAACGACCCTTTAAATGCGGATCTGGATGTTATCCGTATCGCAGTCGATTACTACGCGCTGTCTCCAAAGGCACATGCACGCCTTCCCCGGTGTCCCAGAATTGAAACGCACGAAAAAGTACCGCTCACTTTCGAAGAAGTTAAAAAGGCATTAAACGAAATGGAAAAGTGGTCGCGACGGCGTGAGTATCATTCCTATTTCTGCGCCGGTGAAATGGCAGCTGCATTCAGCGAAATGCTTGAAATTATGGAAAAGCGCCTTCCTTCATCTCCATCTGAAGTAATGATTAAAGTAATGGCGCATTGTGTGGACTGGTTTTATCGGGAATTTGAACAGAGGATAGATGGTAGTGACGGTGTGTGGATTTTCCCAGTGACGAGAATCGGAAAGATAGTCGCCCGATTACTGGATATATACCCTTCACATCCTGCCTGGCAGGAGTTCAATCAGATTGTTGAAAAAGTCGGCGATTGGTGGGGTGAGCCCGGTCTTAACGCGGAAGAGATTGCCAGATGGCGTGACCAGTGTCTATAATAGCGTATTGAGATCATGCCCGAAAAAATAAAATAGCTAATACAAAAGGTCTTTTTATATATATCAGCAGAAATACAAGCAAGCGGGTAATCGTGAGATAGGAAGGTTTTTAAGGCGTGATCCAACAATGGTGTCATATCTTATGAAACAATCAACGAAGAAATCGTATAAGGAATTGATAGAAAATAAAAAAATTTATTTTAGATTCTTTTTTCAGGTCTAACCCCATTGACCCCCTTTCCCTCCTTTGTGCCTTCGTGGTGAATGTCTTTTTTTGAAAATTTTTTCTTGACAAATTGCAAATCTTATGGTATAATACTATTCGACTATTTTGGTCTAATAGTATGACAATGAAAGAAAAGAAAAGGGAAATAATTTTACAAAACGCTCGGGGTCTATTTGCCCATTATGGGTTAAAGAAGACAAGTGTAGATGACATCGCTGCTGGTGCGAAAATTGGTAAAGCAACGATCTATTACTATTTCAAAAGCAAACAAGAGATCTTCAAGACCGTAGTCGAGCGTGAGTTGGCAATACTCAAGAATGCTATAAGAGAAGCTATCTCTAAGGAAGACTCTCCTCAGGAAAAGCTTCGGGTTTTTATATTTACCAGAATATCTCATATGCAGAAACTTGTAAATCTGTACAGAGTAACGAAGGATATCGTAACAGAGTTGCTTCCGGATCTCGAAAAAATCAGGGAATCGCATTTTAGAGAAGAGATAGATATCGTAAATGGAATACTTACTGAAGGAGTTAAGAAAGGAATTTTCAGTGTCAAAAGAATCGAACTAACTGCTTTGGCAATGGTTTCAGCGTTAAAGGGATTAGAATATCCATGGGTCATGGATGGAAAACCATTGGACATTGAAAAAAGTGCAGATGCGCTACTCCAGATTTTATTTAAAGGAATAGAAGTAAGGTAAAATTTTTTTAAATATTTATTCCGCACTGCGGAAAATAGGAGGAGATATGAGAGTTATAAAAAAGTATGCTGCACGGAAGATGTATGACGTAGAAAATTCAAGGTTTGTCACTCTGCTGAAGATTGCAGAGCTGATAGCATCAGGAGAGGAGATTCGGGTAGTGGATGATAAGACTGGCGAGGATATTACGCCTACAGTATTGGCGCAGATTATTTTGGAACAGCAAAGGGGCGGACGGAATCTTTCTTCTGTGCCTGGCTTGCTTCGTGAACTCATAAGAAAAGGAACGGGTTCTGTGGTTGACTTTCTGGAAAGACCTGTTTTGGGACCTCTTGAATTGATCACTCTCACAGAAGAAAAGGTGAAAGAGATTATTGGAAAACTTGTTAAAAGAGGAGAAGTATCGAGAGGTGAAAGCGATAATTTACTAAGGGATCTTCTTGCTAAAGTGGGGAAAAGCAAAAAGGCATTAGAAACTTTCATCAAAGAAACTATTGCCCGTATGAATATACCAACCAGGACGGAATTAGAGAAACTCGAGGGAGAGATAAGAGAACTAAATAAGAGACTTAGTGCAAGCACTAATAGATAATAAATACAAATATTAAAAATTAAATATCAAATATTTTTATATTTGATTTTTGCATTTTGATTTTTGATTTTATAAAGGGGGTATTATGGGTTTATGGGTTGTTTCAAAAAGAAAGTTTAATGTAGTCAAGCTGAAGTTCCTTCTCGAAAACGCAGTCAGTACGAGAATTGTGAATAGCGCCTTAGAGAAAGAACCGAACGGCAAGACGAAATTGGAGAACGCACTGGATAGTTACGGGGAAAATAGTAACCTCTCTTTTATTGAGAGGACGAAACTTATTCCTATTACCAAGGTTTTAGATATAATAAGGCGTGGGTTTAATAGGGAGGAGAAAGCATTCAAGCAAGATTTAGAAGACCCCACTATACGAAAGGTAATTCTGAATTCTTTCAGGTCCTTACAGAAATATGGGCTTGAGCTACCTCAGACCTTTGCCATGCCTATGATGGTTGTCTGGAATTATACCAATGATTGTAATCTCAGGTGTAAACACTGTTATCAAAATGCGGGTGATATTGGCAGTAAAAGGAACGAACTGACTACTGAAGAGAAATTCAAGGTAATAGATGACATTGCTTCAAATGACATACCTACCATATTCTTTTCTGGTGGAGAACCTGTTATAAGAAAAGATTTCTGGGATATCGCAAGATATGCAAAAGAGAAGGGGCTCTATCTCTCAATAGCATCAAATGGAACATTATTTACCAAAGAGAATGCTAAAAAGGCAAAGGATATTGGATTTGGGTATATCGCCCTATCGCTTGATGCCTCTACCCCTGAAAAGCACGATGAATTCAGAGGAGTCCCTGGAATGTGGAATCGTAGTGTGCAGGGAATAAGAAACTGTATAGAAGCTGGAATTACAACCTGTATTCAGTATACTTTTTCAAGAGATAACGCAGATGAATTACCAAAAATGTTTGAACTCAGGGAAAAACTTGGGGCTTATAAGGTGATTGTATATAACTATATCCCTGTCGGAAGAGGGGGATTTGAGAATGACCCCACTCCTGAACAGAGAGAAGAAGCCTGTAAGGTGATGTATGACGAACTTGAGGCAGGTCACCAGGTGGTAGCCTCAACTGCTCCTCAACTTGGAAGGTATTGCAAGCAACATGATGCAGATTCTGTTATAATTTCACACTATGCAGAGGCAAAGAGTAAGGAACTTGGGATTATAGCCGAGATTGTTGGTGGCTGCGGTGCTGGTAGGGCATATTGTGCTATCCAACCCGATGGAAAGGTTACTCCCTGTGTATATATGCCAGACCTTGTGGTTGGAGATTTGAGGAAACAATCTTTCAAGGAGATATGGGAAGAATCGCCTGTTATGATTAGTTTGCGAGACCGTAGTGATCTTCAAGGTCGCTGTGCTACTTGTGAATACAAGGCATTGTGTGGTGGATGCAGAGCAAGAGCTTATGCTTACTTTGGTGACCTCAAGGGAGCTGACCCGGGGTGTATATTCAACAGAGAATATTATTACGAATTTATGAGGGCTAACCATAGGAAACACAAAACCCTGGAGAGAGAAGTAGTCAAGCAGCAAGTAGTATAATTTTTGCAACTACTCGCCTTTCGTCATAAGATTTTGCCGCTAAGCGGTGAACAAAAAGGAGGAGCACTATGGCTAATATAAAGGACTTGGGTACAAAAGCAGCTAAAAGAGTTGTGTATACTGCAGCTCGGAGCGGTACAATTAGGAAACTTGCACTGAAGAAGGCTATAGGTGAGATATATAAGAACTTCATTTTGAAGGAATCAGACCATTACCCACTAAAAGAGCAGGAAGACAAGTTCTATATGGCAAGTGCTTTATTTCACTCTATTGACAGAGCAATGTCAACTAACATTTCTCCCCAATGCAGAGATGCACTCCTGAACATTGTAGTGGACAAGATACTCGCCGGTGGAGACTCTGAACCGAAGGAACAATTTTTAGCCGAGTTCGGAGTTTATCCGCCTACTTTTGTTACAATAAGTCCTACCAAGACCTGTAACCTGAGGTGTAAAGGCTGTTATGCGAGTTCTGGAATAAGCGATGAAAAAATTGACTTTGGTGTATTTGATAGAATTATACAGGAGGTGAGAGAACTCTGGGGTTCTCATTTTATCGTTATATCAGGAGGAGAGCCTCTCCTTTATAAAGGAATCTTTGATATAGCAGAAAAACACAAGGACACATTCTTTCTGATGTATACAAATGGGACACTTATTGATGACAAAGTTGCAGGGAGACTTGCAGAATTTGGGAATATTACTCCCGCTATTTCTGTGGAAGGATTTGAAAAGGAGACTGATGCACGAAGGGGTAAGGGTGTTTACAAAAGAATAAGAAAAGCAATGGATAACTTAAACAATGCTGGGGTTCCTTTTGGTTTATCCATAACAGCAACCTCGCAAAATGTAGATATAGTAACAAATGATAAGTTTTACAATTTCTATTTTGAAGAAGAACCAAAGGCTATTTACGGCTGGATATTCCATTATATGCCTGTAGGCAGAAGTTATACTATTGAGCTTATGCCGACACCGGAACAGAGACTTTTTATGTGGAAGAAAAACAGAAAAATAGTGCGAGAACGAAAGATTTTTATTGCAGACTTCTGGAATGATGGGACTGTATCAGACGGGTGCATATCGGCGGGTAGAACAGGAGGATACTTTTACATAAACTGGAATGGAGATTGTGCTCCCTGTGTATTTGCTCCTTACGCTGTCCACAATATCAATGAGGTTTATCAGAACGGCGGCACTCTGAATACTGTGCTAAATTCTGAGTTCTTTAAAGCGATACGAAAGTGGCAAGATGAATACGCTTATAAACAACCTAAAGACAAAAAAGGAAATCTCATAAGAACCTGTGCTATCAGAGACCACTATAGGATGTATTACGAGCTTCTGAAGTGCCACAATCCTTGTCCAATAGACGAGGACGCTCGGGAAGCCTTGAAAGATGAGGAATATCGCGAGAAACTTACAGCATACGGAGAAAAGATAGAAGAATTGACAAAGGATATCTGGGAGAAGGAGTATTTGCAAATGAAGTAAGATGAATAAGAGCCTAAATGTTTAATGGAATTACATATCACTCTATAAGAATAGCCATTATTTTAAGAAAAATCAGTGGGCGTTTCGTGTTCCAACAGGTAGCAAGAATACTTGCATACCTTTCATATATTCTTCTTAGACAAAGGAGAAAAATCTTAACAGAAAATCTGAGACATATAGCACGAGGTGAAACTCGCCTTGTGAGAGAGACTTTTATTAACTTCGGATTAGCCTATGCTGATTTTCTGGCAATTCCCTCTATGAATAGCAAGGAGATATGTAGAATAGCAAAAGTGCGTGGACTCGCAAATCTTGATAGGGCACTCTCAGGTGGAAAGGGGGTGGTCCTTGTAAGTGCGCACCTTGGCAATTGGGATCTTGAAGCGTGCTATATTACTGCCTTGGGATACAAGACTGTTGGCATTGCAGAATCCCTTGGTCCTGGGAAAAGATTTTTTAATCTGTACTCAAGACTTCGGACCAAGACCGGCATGAAAATAATCCGTTTAGAAGATAAAAGATGTGGGATGGAGGCACTAAAGGCATTAAGAAGAAATGAGGCTCTTATGCTACTTGGAGATAGAGATATTACAGGAAATGGAGTAAAAGTCAATTTTTTAGGGCAGGAGGTTTCTCTTCCGAAAGATCCTGCTCTTCTCTCACTTAAGACGGGGGCTCCCATTGTTACAGCATTCTTTGTTCGGGATAACGGAAAATATACGGCTATAATAGAACCTCCTATAGAATTTAAAAGGTGTAAGATTCTTGAAAAAGATATTCAGAACTTAACCCAGCTAACAGCTAAAAGATTAGAGAGGAAGATTCTTGCCTATCCTACACAATGGTATGTGTTTCAGATGGATTGGAGGGAACAAGCAAATAATCATGAAAATCGTTATTGCAACTGATGCTTATTACCCACAGATAATTGGTAGCTCTTATGCGGTATATAATCTTGCACATGGGCTAAAAGAAGTTGGGCATAGCGTAACAGTATTTGCACCCACGGCTTATGGGAGGAACCATAACGAAAAGATTGGCAACCTTGAAGTGGATAGATTCATTGCCCTACCTATTCCGTGGCAGCAAGACATAAGGACAGCGCTTACTCCAATCTCAGTTCTTGAGCGTTTACGCAGGATAAAGCCAGATGTTCTCCACATACATCATCCATTTTTAATTGGTAGGTCTGCACTTACGGGAGCAAGATTATTGCATATACCCACGGTAATTACTAACCATTTGCTCCCGGAAAGCTTCCTTATGTTTCTTCCTAAACAGGGAACATTCAACAGGTATGAAGGTGATCTGAAATTTACCTGGCACTTCGTTGTCGGGTTTTGCAATAAAGCTTGCTTTGTCACATCACCTACCCAAAAAGCTGTATCTTTACTCAAGGAGCATGGGCTAAAGGTAAAAGCGAAAGCAGTATCAAATGGGATAGAGTTAAATAGATTTAACCCGCACAGGGATGGCGAATATTTGCGTCAGAGATTTAGCATACCACAGGAGCCCGTTGTATTATATACAGGGAGATTAAGTGAGGAGAAAAGGGTAGATATATTGATAAAAGCGATACCTTATGTATTGAGAAATATAAAAGCACACTTCCTAATAACAGGAGATGGCCCATTAAGAGAAGTATTAAGATTACTTGCAAAGAAGTATAAAGTTGAAAAATTTATCACCTTCACTGGATTCTTAAACCATGACGATTACCCCGATATTTACACTATTGCAGACTTGTTCGTGATGCCCTCCCTTTGTGAACTTCAAAGCATATCAACACTTGAAGCACTTGCATCAGGATTACCAGTAGTTGCTGCAAGGAAGTATGCACTCCCAGAACTCGTTCACCCAGGGGAAAACGGTTTCCTATTTAAACCAGGAAGCAGCGAAGATTTGGCAGGCAAAATAGTTAAGGTCTTATCTAACAGTGGTATGAAGGAGAGAATGGGAAAGAAGAGTCTTGAGATCGTAAAATTGCACTCCTCACAGAGAACAGTAGAAGAGTACGAAAAGGTTTATAGTAATGTCAAATATGGCTACGAATTGCAATAAAGATAATTCCATCTTTCTCCAGAGAGGAAATACCGGTGTCCTTCTGATACACGGGATCACCAAGACTCCCAGGGAGTTACAGGAGCTGGCAGAGAAACTGGCAGAAAGGGGATTTACTGTCTATTGTCCACTTTTGCCCAAACACGGCACCTGTCCGGGTAAGTATGAGACCTGCTGGAGGGATATGATTGGCGTGACCCCTGCCGAGCTGGAGGAGGGTGTGGAGAAGTCATTCCTGAAATTACGAGAAAAGGTAGACAAAGTCTATGTTGGTGGGATTTCACTCGGAGCAAACCTTGCCTTTCATCTGGCTACCAAATACAGAGTAGATGGCATCATCTCAATGGGAGCGGCTATTTTCTTGAATAGAGGACTAAAATTCCTCACTGCACTTGGACC